>CAUTGT010000132.1:0-4507 GCA_963537735.1 uncultured Actinomycetaceae bacterium
GCGGCCATGCCGATGCTGGTCCCCGAGAAACACCTCATGCGCGTCAACACCCTCGACCAGGCCGTGGGATCCATCGCCAACATCGGTTCCCCCGCCATCGGCATCGCCCTCTACACCGCCTTCGGGCTTCCCTACACCCTCGGCCTGGAGTTCGTGGGGGCGCTCCTGGCGGTCGCCGGACTGGCGCTCGCGAGGATTCCCTCCGTCGAGGCCGAGATGCCCCCAACCATCATGGGGCAGATCCGCGAGGGCTGGCGCGCGCTGAGTGTCAACGTTGGCCTCGTCTACCTCATCGTCGCCCTCACGGCCGGCATGATGGTGTTCGAAGCGCTCGCGGCGGTCTACCCGCTGATGGCGCAGCAGTACTTCGGAGCCGACGGGGCAATGGTGTCCGTCGCCGAGGCGATCACGGGCACCTGTATGCTCCTCGGCGCGCTCATCATGATGGCCTGGGGCGGGGGCAAGCGCCTCGCCCTGCTCATCAGCGCCACGACCGTCGTCGTCGGCCTTCCCTTCGCCGCCGTCGGCCTGCTCCCGCGCGGCGGCTTCTGGGCCTTCGTCGCCCTCATGGGATTCGGATGCATCTTCCTGGCGTGGTTCCACGCCCCCCTGATGACCCTCATCCAGAGGCACGTCGGGGAGGACAAGGTCGGTCGCGCGCTCGGGTTCTTCCAGCTGATGCTCGGGCTCTCGATGCCCGTCGGCATCGTCCTGGGCGGCGCCTTCGCCGAGAAGATGGGAGGCCCCGTGCTCTTCACCGCCGCGGGAATCTTCTTCTGCGTCGTCGGTGTCGTCATGTACGCCATCCCCCGCATCCGCGACCTCGACACCCCCGTGCCCGCCGCTCTTCCTCTCGACGACGAGGACGCGTAGACCCCGCGCGCGCCCCTTTCCCCAGAGCCGCAGGTGTGCACGGCCAGCTATACCCTGTCTCTCAAGGGAAGGAGCATCTGTGAGCGGAAGGAGAGATGCGATGCCCGGCAGTCTTGATCTGGAGCGCGCCCTCGTTATTGGTGTTGCCTCCAGCGCCCTCTTCGACCTGTCGGAGTCGGACGCCGTATTCCGCAACGAGGGCGAGGAGAAGTACCGCGCGTATCAGCGCGAGAACCTCGACGAGATCCTAGAACCGGGGGTTGCCTTCCCCTTCATCCGGCGCCTCCTAGACCTCAACGACCTCTCCGAGGACGAGCGCCTGGTCGAGGTGGTCATCCTGTCGCGCAACGACCCCGAGACGGGGCTGCGGGTCATGCGATCGGTCAAGCATCACGGGTTAGACATCACGCGCGCTATCTTCATGCAGGGGCGCGCGCCGTACCGCTTCATGCAGCCGTTACGCATGTCCCTCTTCCTCTCCGCGAACGAGGCCGACGTGCGCGAGGCGATCAGCCTGGGTTTCGCGGCGGGCCACGTCGTGGGGCGCGCCGCGGCGGATGATGGGGAGGCGGATCTGCGCATTGCCTTCGACTTCGACGGTGTGCTGGCAGACGATTCGGCCGAGCGCGTGTTCCAGAGCGGGGGCCTCGAGGAGTATCAGGAGAATGAGAGCGCCCTGGCCGAGGTGCCCATCGACCGCGGGCCGATGGCCGATTTTCTGGAGAAGATCAACAGAATTCAGGGTCTCGAGGACTCGAAAAGCGTGGGCGATCCGCAGGGGTACCGGCGTCGTGTCCGCGTTGCCGTCGTGACGGCGCGCAGCGCCCCCGCTCACGAGCGTGCGATCAACTCGATCCGAGGGTGGGGCTTGAGCGTCAACGATGCTTTTTTCCTTGGCGGCATTGAGAAGGGGCCCATCCTCGAGGTGCTACAGCCGCACATTTTCTTCGATGACCAGCGCCGCAACGTGGATGGGGCGGCTCGTGTTACCCCGAGTGTCCACATCCCCTTCGGGGAGCTGAATGGGGCGTGAGAGGTCGAAGCGCACGCGGTATGTTCAGACTAGTCAAGCAACGCGAGGGGTGTCCGGCCCGGCACTCGCAGATGTGGGCGGGGCCTGGGAGACTAGGCACATGAGCTCATCCGCGCGCGATGCCCGCCGCCTCACCCCCGTCGAGGTGGCGACCGCTGGCGCGCTCTCGGGCCTGGCCGTCACCTTTGGCCTCATTGCGGCGGTCACCCCCGTCTTCCAGCTCTTCTTCCAGGTCGCCACGGCCGTCCCCCTCGCGATGGTCTCCCTCAAGCTGCGACCCCGAGCCGCGGTCGCAGCCTTCGCCTCGACGATCCTCCTCGCCATCGCCGTCGGCGGGGTCGCCACGGCCGGCCGCTCCTTCCAGGCAGCCCTCGTCGGCCTCATCATCGGATTCCTCCACAAGAAACGCGCCTCCTGGCTGCCCGTCTGCGGCGTCGCCGCCGGCCTCGGCCTCGTCTGGGGCGTTGGCACCGGCATTGCCTTCTGGATCCTGTCCGACCTGCGCACCCTGGGCCTTGAAAGTATTCGCAAGACCCTCGACGGCTTCCTGAAGCTGGTCGGACACATCCCCCACTCCGGCGGCTTCGTCGACGCGGGACACCAGCTCGGCCAATGGTTCGTCGACTGGTGGTGGATCTGGATCCCCATCACCCGCTTCATCGGTGTGGCCTTCCTGGTCCTCACGGCCCGGTGGCTCCTCGGCGCGATCCTCAGCCGCATCTCCCTGGATGCGGGCTGGGATCCGCTCCTGGATGCGAGCACCCACTCGGCGGACGCACGTGATGGCGCCGAGGCCTCGTCCCCCCTGCCCCTGACCCTCACCGACGTCGACTTCACGTACCCGGGGGCCGACCATCCCGCCCTGCGCGGCATCACCCTGAGCTTCGAGCGCCCCGAGTTCACCGTCATTGTCGGGCATAACGGCTCGGGCAAGTCCACTCTCGCCCTCCTCCTCGCGGGCGCCGAACCCGGCTCTGGGACGCGCCAGGGCGACGGCATCCTCGGGGCTGTCGGCGGGACCGCGCTCGTGGGGCAGCGCTCAGAACTCCTTGTTCTCGGACAGAGCGTCGCTGAAGATGTCACTTGGGGCATGAGCGCTCAGCAAAGCGCCGACCTCGACCTCGATGAGCTGCTCGAGCGCGTCGGCCTCGCCGGCCTTGCGGATGCCGACCCTCGCTCCCTGTCCGGCGGGCAGCTCCAGCGCCTCGCGCTCGCGGGCGCGCTCGCTCGCTCCCCGCGCCTGCTCATCTCCGACGAATCCACCGCCATGATCGACCGGGCGGGCCGTGCCGAAATGCTCGACCTCCTCGCCTCCCTGCCCGCGCGTGGCATCGCCGTCGTCCACATCACCCACGACCCCGCCGAAAGCGCGCGCGCCGACCGCGTCGTCACGATTCGTAGCGGCCGCATCATCTCGGACCGCCGCGCGGGGGAGGGCGCTCCCCTCGTTGACGAGGCCGGGGATTCTCCCGATTCCCCCGCCCCCGGTGCGTCGACTGTGTCTTCTGGGGCGGGTGTGCCCGCGCTCATCAACGCGGCTCACCTGTGGGCCGACCGCGTCGCCCATACCTACGACCTCGGCACTCCTTGGGAGAAGCCCGTCCTGCGCGACGTGAGCCTGATCCTCGACCCTGGCCAGGCCATGCTCATCACCGGGGACAACGGATCGGGTAAGACGACGCTCTCGCGCGTCCTCACCGGCCTGCTCGTCCCCACGTGGGGGCGGGTGACCCTCGGCGGGCGCCCCATGGAGCGCTGCGTCGGCGACGTCGCTCTCTCCATGCAATTCGCGCGCCTCCAGCTCCAGCGCCCCTCCGTGCGCTCCGACATCCTCGCCGCCGCCGGATATGGCCCGCGGATCGGCACCGGATCCGCTCACCGCAAGGGTGCCATCAGCCGTGAGGAAGGCGACCGCATCGTCGTCGAGGCCATGGAACTCGTCGGCCTCGACCCGGCCCTTGCGACGCGCGGCATCGACGACCTCTCCGGCGGGCAGATGCGACGCGTCGCCCTCGCAGGCCTGCTCGCCTCCCACCCGAGCGTCCTCATCCTCGACGAACCGATGGCCGGCCTCGACGCGGCCTCGCGCGACCTGCTCATCTCCGTCCTGGATGAGCGTCGCCGCGCCGGCCTGTCCATCCTCGTGATCTCCCACGACCTCGAGGGTATGGACTCCCTGTGTGACACCCGGGGACACCTTGCCGAGGGGGTGCTCTCATGATCGAACCCTACTCCGCCTGTGGGGCTACCGGGCCCGGCGGTGGCACCACCGAGGGCCGATTCTCGAGGACCCCTCCCGGCCTCGGCGAAGGACCCTCGCGCCCCAAGCCTCGGCGCAGTGCGGGCTTCACCCTGCCTCGGCCCCTGCCCTGGTCGACGCCGCTGTCGCGCGCCTGGCCCGGCACCCTTATTGCCTGCTGGACGGTGCTCACCACCTGCGTGATCCTCTCGCCGCGCTGGTCGACGCTCGCGATCGTGGGAGGCCTCCTTCTTCTTGCCTCGCTGGTCGTCCGCCTCCCCCTCAGCGTCGCACCGCGTCCGCCCATGTGGTTCATCTCCGGCTTCATCGGCGGCTGCATCGGCGCCTGGCTGGGGGATGGG
>CAUTGT010000133.1:0-4506 GCA_963537735.1 uncultured Actinomycetaceae bacterium
TGGCCCGCCGCGCCTTCTGGGAGACGATGCGCGCCGAGGCCGCGGAGGGCCGCACGCTCCTCTTCGCCACGCACTACCTGACCGAAGCACGCAAGGACGCCGACCGCATCGTCATCATCGACGCTGGGAAGGTCCTCCTGGACGCTCCCACCGAGCAGGTCGTCGCCGACAACGAGGACCTCGAGGACGTCTTCGAGCGCATCACCTCCCACGCGGACGCCGAGTGAGCGCGACGCACACCCACCCCGACGAGCCGGCCCCGGCCTCGTCCCGAGGCCCCCGCCCCACGAACGCAGACACGACACACGAAGAAGGCATCATGACCACCCACGCACCTACGCGAGCCGCCGACCGACCGATCCCCTCCCCCTTCACGGGAGCGGGAAAGCTGTGGCTCTCGACGTTCAAGTCGCACATCCTTAACCCGTGGAACATGGCGTTTGCCCTGCTGCTCCCCATGTTCATGTACGCGATGTTCGGCATGACCGATGTTGCGCGCGCGACCCAGACCGGGCGCGGGAACTTGGCAGCCGCGATGATCGCGATGATGACCACGTACGGCGTCATCCTGGTCGGAGGCTCGCTCGGCGCGACGCTGTCCGTCGAGCGTACGACCGGTATCTCGCGCATGTACGCGCTGACCCCCATCCAGCCGTGGGTGATCCTCCTCGTACGCCTGAGCGCGCTTGTGGCGCTGAGCGCGTTCATCACCCTCATCACTTTCAGCTTTGGCCTGGCCACCGGCGCGCAGATGACGCCGGGCGCATGGGCGGCCAGCGCAGCGGTCGTCGTCGCGCTCTCGGCTCTGGGTGCGCTCATCGGACTGGCCTGCGGATACACGATCAAGGGCGAGAACGCCTACAGCGCCTCAGCGTTCGTCATGCTGATGGGCGCATTCGTGTCCGGCATGTTCATCCCGCTGGACCAGCTGCCGCCCTTCGTCGCCCAGATCGCACCGTTCACGCCCCTGTACGGCGCAGTCCAGGCAATCTACGCGGTCGCCGGAACCGTGACGATGCCGACCGCCGCGTGGCTCAACATCGCTGGGTGGGCGGTCATCACGGCGGGCATCGCCTGGTGGGGCGCGTCCCACGACACGGGTCGATAGGCTGGTGCCATGAAGGAGCGCTTAATCTCCCTGGCGTGGGCGGCCCCGTGGATGCTGTTCATGGGCTTCCCCCTGGCCTACGCCCTGGAGTTGACGGATTCGTCCCAGCGCGCGGGCATCATCGGGCTGTGCGCCCTCCTCGCGGTCGCTAACTCGGCGGTGTGGCTGACCAATCCCCTGCCCGCGCGCAACTCCTTCACGAGGCCGTTCATTCTCTCCCACACGGCGCTGGCGGTAGCAACGGCCGTCTACCTCGCCTACGCGACCTCCGTCGGCTTTCCCTACGCGTTCATGCTGACGTCGTATCTGCTGGTCGCGTGGATCTTTCAGGCGCCAAGCAGATACATTGTCGCGGGCGTTGTGCCGATCGTTGCGATTGCGGGCGTGGCGGCTTACGCGGAGGGGGAGCCGCTGTGGATGATCTGGTATCTAGCCCTCCTCATCGGTTTCGTCGGTATGGCCCGCTGGGGCATGGAGCGCTCGGCCCGCGAGCGCCTGCGCCGCCAGGACGCGATTCAGCGGGCGAAGGCCGCCGAGCGGGCGCGCCTGAGCACGGACCTGCACGACATCCTCGGGCATTCGCTAACGGGCGTCACGATGGTGTCCGAGCTGGCGGGCCGTCTCCTGGACGCGGGGCGCGTGGAGGAGGCGCGCGAGCAGCTGCGCGCGGTCACCGCGCAGTCGAACGAGGCCTTGGCTGACGTCCGCCGCATCGTGGCGGCCACGCGGGCCCTGTCCCCCATCGAGGAGCTCGACGAGGCGCGCTCACTGCTAGAGCTCGCGCGCATCGACGCTGACATCACGAACGAGGGCGAGCCACCTTCAGGGCCTCGTTCGGCCGCGGCCGCCCACGTGATCCGCGAGGGAGTGACGAACGCTATCCTGCACGCGCGCCCCTCGTGGGTTCGCATTCGTCTCTCCCCTGGCGGCGTGACCGTCACGAACGACGGATACGCGGCCGCCTACGCCGCGTCGAGCGCGGGCTCAGGATCGGGCCTGGCGGGCCTGTCCGAGCTGGTCGGCGACGAGGGCACGCTCACCTGGGGCGCGTCGGGCTCCACGTGGACGCTCGCCTTGGCCTTCGAGGCCACACCCGACGCCCACTCATCCTGACTGTCCCGCTGCCCCTCGACGAGGCCGCGCTCCCTTCCCCGGTCTTGCGCGGTCCCGGAAGGGGGAGCCCGCCTCGTCCTGAAGGGCGAGCACACCCGAGAGATGATCCTGCGACCTGCGCTAGCCTGGTACCCCAAGCGCAGGTAGACAGGAGGGTAGCGTGGCGATACGGGTACTCGTGGCCGACGACCAGGCGATGATTCGCGGCGCCCTGGCGGGGCTGCTAGACCTGGAGAGTGACATTGAGGTCGTCGCCCAGGCTTCCGACGGGGCCCGCGCCCTCGAGGAACTGGCGCGCCTGGCATCAGCGAGCGGCCCGGACCACGCGAGCGCCCCCGTCGACGTCGCCATCATCGACGTCGAGATGCCCCGCATGGACGGCATCACGGCCACGCAGGCGATTTGCTCGCGCTTCCCGGGCGTGCGCGTGCTCATCGTGTCGACTTTCGGACGCCCGGGATACCTGCAGCGCGCTCTCGACGCGGGCGCTACGGGCTTCATGGTCAAGGACGCGCCGGTCGAGGCCTTGGCTGACGGTGTGCGCACGGTGGCCGCGGGAGGCCGCGCCATTGATCAATCCCTGGCCTTAGAGGCCCTGTCGGCTGGATCCTCGCCCCTGACGGACCGCGAGGCCGACGTGTTGCGCGAGGTCGAGGGCGGCGGGACCATCGCGGACATCGCCCACTCGCTGGGGCTCAGCCAGGGGACGGTGCGTAACCACGTGTCCTCGGCGATGCTGAAGATGGACGCGCGCACGCGCGCCGAGGCGGCCACCCTGGCCCGCGCAGCCGGCTGGCTGTAGCCAGGGCACGCGAGTGGTATCAGAGTGATACCATGTCGATATGGCTATGACACTTCGACTCGACGAGGAACACGCACGCAAGCTCGACGAGCTCGCCCAGCGTTCCGGCACGTCAAAACACGACGCAGTGCTGCGCGCCATCGATGAGGAATTCAACCGCATGACCCACCGCCAGCGCGTCACCGACGCACTCAACCAAACCGTTGAGCGCTGGGGGGACGCACTTGAGCGACTCGGTCAGTAACACCATGCCGTGCGAGTTTCTCTCACTTGAGGACCTCCTGGATATCGTCTCCGCACTGAAAATCGGTCCCGTCCGGGATCTCGGCCTCCTCAATGCGGCAGCACTACGCCCCCAAACAACGCTGATGGGCCAGGATGCCTATCCGTCCACCGCCGCCAAGGCCGCGGCCTTACTCGAATCGCTCACGAAAAACCACGCGCTGATCGACGGAAACAAGCGCCTGGCCTGGGCCGCATGTAGCGTCTTCTTGTCCCTCAACGCAGCCGTCATCAACGAGTCAGTCTCCAACGATGACGTGTACGAGCTTGTTATCGCCGTCGCCTCTTCTCACATGACGTTTGAGCAAGTCTGCGCCACGCTATCGGAATGGACAGCTACGCGCCCATGAAGCGCGAGTTGCGCGCCATGAAGGGCAGCAGGCGCACACCCGCGTAGGTGCCCAGCGTGTTCATGATGACGTCATCGATATCGACGACGCGGTAGGTGCATGGCACCACGCCGAACAGGCCCGTGTACTGGGTCAGCTCGATGAGACAGGAGACGGCGCAGCCGATCGCCACCCACGCCAGGATGCGGCGGTGCGGGATCGAGCGGGCCAGGCGAGACCCGTCGGCGGGCGCGCCCTCAGGGGCGCGGCGCGTGCGTCGGATACGCCAGGTGGTCTCCGCGAGGGCACCCAGCGGCACAAACAGCGCAATATTGAGCAGGATCGACAACCCATAGAGGGTCCCGCGCAGGCTCTCCCCGTCGCGGAACTGGTCGGCGACAGCCCCGAACGATCCGAACGGCGTGTAGTTGTCCCAGTGGATGATCGCGGCGCACGCGGCCACCGGATCCGAGGGCAGCGGCAGCAGCGTGAAAATCAGCAAGCCCACGAGGTACAGGATCCAGGCGAGAGGCAGGGCGCGCGGAAACCTCCACATCGACGAGGAGGGGGCCGCGACCATGGGAATCTCAGCCGTCGTCGGGGTGTCCGGGTTCTCCTCGCGAGGCAAGAGCGCACCCGTGCGCTTCGAGCGCCGGTAGATGAGAGGCAGTGCTTGAGCAACGGTCAGGTCGGCACGGCTCACCCGCCCGCCGCTCTGAGCGGAGTCGGTCGAGGCCTCGGCACGCCCCGCGGTGACACTGGGGTTCCCACGGCGCCCGAGCAGCCACCACAGCGCGCACGCGATCGCGCAGACCGCGGCGTAAAGCCCCAGATCAAGCGCCCAGTTAACTGCCGTGTACATGTCACCCCTC
>CAUTGT010000134.1:0-4486 GCA_963537735.1 uncultured Actinomycetaceae bacterium
GGACGCAATGATCGAAGCACTAGACATACTTTTGGAGGATGCAATGAATGATAAGGCGCTCACCGTGGAAGAAATCGGGGAGATCTTGGGGAAAGCTGACTTTGCCGCGCACCAGAGCGAGGCCGAAGAGCGCTATGGCGACACTGACGACTGGCGCGAATCTCGAGTACGCACCGCTTCGTGGCAAGCCGCCGACTGGCGGCAGAATGCCGAGCGATTCCAAGATATTGAATGCAGGATGATCGACGCGATTCGTGATGGTGCCGCTCCTGACAGCGAGAGGGCCGCCGGCCTCGTCGAGGAACACAGAGAAGCTCTCAGTGCTTTCTTTCCGGTCACGCCCGCCAAGCACTACATCATGTCTCGCGGGTACATCCACGACGAGCGATTCCGGGATCACTACGACTCACAGCAGGTGGGCTTCGCGCAGTGGCTTGCTGACGCGATCGAGCATGTCGCGAGGCGGCAGGGGGTGGACATCGAGAGTCCCACATGGGAGTGAGCATCCCAGACAAGGAAGTCGCATATCCGTGATGCGCAGCATAGCTTCAGGCCCGTATCTGGCTTGCCAGTTTCGAATAGTCTCTGCTACCATCTTCTCTTGTCGCAATCCTGCGTAGCTCAACGGCAGAGCATCCGACTGTTAATCGGACGGTTACTGGTTCGAATCCAGTCGCAGGAGCAGATGCCCCGAGTTCTCGTGAACTCGGGGCTTTTTGTTGATCGGGAGGAGCGAGTGGATGCAGGCGATCGCTGATCACGTCTACCACATTCTGATCATCGCCTTCGTTGCGGCCACGATCGTCGAGGCGATCGTCAAATTCGCGAAGCGGCCGCGCAAGAAGAAGCGCGCGCCCATTGCCCCGAGGGAGAGCGCCCTCGAGCGTGAGAAGCGCATGCGAGAGCACTACGCCGCTTTCGGAGAGCGCTGGCGGGAGTGGCTGGACCAGCCGCGGGGAAGCGGCGACGCGGCTCGTCTCGTGACGGCCGCGAGCATCTGGGGACGTCCGGAACAGGGCGCCTCCTTCCCTCGGCGCTTCCATGATGCTCAGCTGGGAAAGGTGATGCTCGATAAGCGCGCCTACTTGGCGATGCTGAATGCGCCCGCCGACGCGGTTCAGCCGCGGCGCGAGCTGGCCCCGACCTCGTGGGCGACGATGCGCCTCGATGTGTGGGCCCTGCACTCCAAGGCTGCGCAGAAGCCTCGTCTCATGCGCGTGTGGCTGAGCAAGGACCGCGCGCTCGTGGAGCTGCATCGTACGCGTGTCGTCAAAGTTGACGAGATCCTCCCCAGCGAGGTCGTCGGCTTCGTCCGAGGCTTCACGCGCCTCGGCCCGCGCACGGGCAAAGCGGACGGCCTGCGTTGGCTACCCGCCGAGACCATGGAGCTGGGCGCCAAGCCCCTGTGGAACACGTTCCGCGTGATGCGGGACATCTCCCATGTCGCTCCGAAGGGGTCGACCGTCGCCGATGCCTTGAATGCCGCGGACTTCCATGCCCTTGCCTTCATGGCCTTCCGTGCCGAGAGTGCTTGGAAAGAGCCGTACGCACACCTGCGCGTCCTGGATTGTTCCGGCGTGACCTATCAGGTGGGTGATGCTTTCTTGCAGGAGGAAGACGATGCGCGGTGGGCGCCTCCTGGGGAAGGGGGCGTGTCCTCGCCGCGGGCGGGCGATGGGCGTGAAGCTGGGGCCTCTCGACGAGGCCGTGGCCGCCCGAGCAGGCGTCGCAGCCTGAGAAGCAGGCGCAGTGTGGCGGAGGAGGCGGCCGTCGATGATGGTCGGCAGGTTGTCGAGCCTGAGCTCTCTGAGTCGCCCGACCGTGGACCTGCACCGCTGGCGGACACGGACCTCGCCGTGGTACCGATCGATCCGCGCGAGGTCCTGTGGGCCGTGGAGAGGATGATTGAGCTGTGAGGGAAGAACTCGTCGAGGCTGTCCTGCGGGTCGTGGAGGAAATTCCCGAGGGGCGAGTGGCCACCTATGGGATGATCGCCCGCGCGGTCGGTACCGGTCCGCGTGTCGTGGGGCGGATTATGCATGATTGGGGCGGTGGAGTCCCGTGGTGGCGCGTCGTGAACGTTCACGGAACTTTTCCGACAACTGTACGAGGTGAGGGATTTTCTGAGTGGAAGCGAGAGGGGATTCCTCACGATCCGACACGCGGAAAAGTGCTGGTCGCGGCGTGCGTCGTCGAGCAGGACTGGTTGGATGCTGTCGCGCGTTCGGTCCTTGAAAACCTGCGTGATCATGCGGAAATGTCAGACTGAATCGTCCTGACATTCGGTTACGATTTGATTACATGCAAAGACATTTGGGTCGCGCGGACCACTGTGATGCTCTACTCTTAAGGGAACGCCGAAGAGGGCGATTCTCCGGAACAGTGACCGTTAGCGTTAACGAAGCCGGGGGAGCAAACTCCAGAAACAGAGAAGTTACTGGTACCCAAGGGGTGAGAAGTGACGAACTTACTAGAACTAAAGGGGATCTCAAAGACGTTCCCCGGTGTGAAGGCGCTGTCCGACGTGGACCTCGACCTTCGACCCGGTGAAGTCTTGGGTCTCTGCGGTGAGAACGGAGCGGGCAAGTCCACGCTCATGAAGGTGCTCACCGGTATCCACAAGTCCGACCCGGGCGGCGAGATCTGGCTGCAGGGAGAGAAGGTCGACATCCAGTCGCCGGAGCACGCGCGTGACCTCGGCCTGTCGATCATCCACCAGGAACTCAACATCGTTCCTGACCTGACCGTCGCCCAGAACCTGTACATCGGTCGACCCGGCACGTCCAAGTTTGGATACGTCGACGACCGCAAGATGGTCCGTGATGCGCGCGAGCTGTTCGAGCGCCTCAACATGAACATCGATCCCACCGCCTACTGCCGCGACCTGCCGGTCGCGCGCCTGCAGATGGTGGAAATTGCGCGCGCGCTGTCCTTCGACTCGAAGATCCTGGTTATGGACGAGCCCACGGCTCCTCTGACCACGACCGAGACCGAGTCCCTGTTCGAGCTGGTGCGCGACTTCGTGTGCCCGACGACCGGCCTGATCTTCATCACGCACCGCATGCCCGAGCTCACCGAGCTCACCAACCGCATCTCGGTCCTGCGCGATGGCAAGTACATCGGCACGGTGGACACGGCCACCACCCCCATGCGCGAGGTCGTCAAGATGATGGTCGGCCGCGAGGTCCCCGCGGACGCGCGTCCCACCACCAAGCCGCTCTCCGACGAGGCCGTCCTGCGCGTCGAGCACCTCTCGACCGTCAAGGCCGTCCACGACGTGTCCTTCGAGGTCAAGAAGGGCGAAATCTTCGGCTTCGCGGGCCTGGTCGGCGCCGGCCGCACCGAGGTCGCACGCGCCCTGTTCGGCGCTGACCCTCACACCTCGGGCGATATCTACGTCCACGGCAAGAAGGTGACGATCAAGGGCGCGAACGACGCCGTGAAGAACGGCATCGGCTACCTGTCCGAGGACCGCAAGCAGTTCGGCCTGCTCCTCGACAAGGACCTGTCCTTCAATACGGGCATGGCCGCCATGGACCACTTCACGAACGCATCGGTCGTTGCGACCAAGAAGCTGCGTGAGGTCGCCAAGGATTACGTGGCGAAGCTGCGCACGCGTACCCCCAGCGTCGACGTCGAGGTCCGCAGCCTCTCGGGCGGCAACCAGCAGAAGGTCGTCGTGGCCAAGTGGCTCGAACGTGATACCGACATCCTGATCTTCGACGAGCCGACGCGCGGTATTGACGTGGGCGCGAAGGACGAGATCTACACGCTGCTCGAAAACCTGGCACAGCAGGGAAAGGCGATCATCGTCATCTCCTCGGAGCTGCCCGAGGTCCTGCGCCTGGCGAACCGCATCGCCGTCATGGCCCACGGCCGCATCATCGGCACCCTCGACAATGAGGAAGCCACCCAAGAAAACATCATGGAACTGGCCACTGTCGGCCAGGAGGAAGCGAACGGAGTACACGCGTGAGCACCGCCGTCGTCGATAACAAGGGCCTGGAGGCGCCGTCGCCTTTCAAGACCTTCATGAAGAACAATATGCAGCTGCTGCTGGTCACACTGGCGCTGCTGGTCGTTCTGGCATTCTTTAGCTTTGCAGTGCCCAACTTCGCGTTCATCAACCGTGAGGTCTACCTGGGCATCGTCCTGCAGTCGGCCTACACGGGCGTCATGGCGCTCGGCGCAACATTCGTGATCGCCACTTCGGGCATTGACCTCTCCGTCGGTACGGGCCTGAGCCTCGTGGCCGTCATGGCCGGTATCTTCCTCGCGGGCGACAAGATGAACCTGCCGCTCGGCCTCGGCCTCGTTCTGACGCTGCTGGTTGGCATGGCGATCGGCCTGGTCAACGGCCTGAATGTGTCCATCCTCGGCCTGCCGCCATTCATCGCAACACTGGCGATGATGATGGTCGCCCGAGGCCTGGCGCTGATCATCTCCGACAAGGCCTCGATCTCGATCGCCAACCCCGGCTACAAGT
>CAUTGT010000135.1:0-4482 GCA_963537735.1 uncultured Actinomycetaceae bacterium
CCGCGCTTGACCAGCACGATCTTGCCCGCGAGGCCCTCGGGGTACTTGGCCTTCACGGCCTGGCCATCCTCGGGCGAACCGATGCCCCCGTCGACGTACTCGAAGGGGCCGCCGGTCAGCTCGGACAGGTCGGGCATCTTCTGGCCGTCGGCACCGCCGGCGCGCTGGTAGGCGATGTCGCGATCGCCGACGGTGAAGGCGCTGTGCGACAGCGAGTTGTCGACCGAGGCCACGGACACGACGGAGGAGTAGGACGCCGGTTCGCACAGGACGGAGGAGTCGGGGTCGGAGGCGAAGGGCAGGTTCTTGCCGGAGAGGTTGCCGTATCCGGCCGTGTACTCGTTGCCGGCAGCCGCATTCACGGTGACGCCGGCGTCCTGGAGGCTCTTGAACACGGTCGCATACATGGAGTCGGCCTCGTTATCCATGCCGCCGGTCTGTCCGAGGGACAGGTTCACAACGTCGGGGCGCAGGACGACCATGTCGTCAAGGGCAGCGAGCAGCGCCGAGTCCGGGATGCCGCCGCTGGTACTGCTGGCGACCTTGGCGACGATGATCTGCGCGTCGGGGGCGATGCCCACGATTTCGCCCGCGTTGCCCGCGGTGATGCCGGCGACGTGCGTGCCGTGCGATCCGGCTTTGCCGGTCGGCGAGGCGTCCGGGTCGTTATCCGCGTAGTCGTAGGCGAAGGGGAACTTTTCCGACACGTAGCTGCCGGTCTTGCCGTCGCCAAGATGCGTGGTCAGGCCCTCAACCTTGTCCTCGGAAAGCCCGGGGGTCCCGTGCAGGGCACCCGCGAACGCGGGGTGGGTCATGTCCACGCCCGTGTCGATGACGGCGACGACCTTGCCGTCACCCTTTTGGGTAATCTGGTCGGCGTGCATCATCAGCTGGGCGCTGAGGTTGTCGGGGTTCTGGGTGGAGATGCGCGAGGAGTTCGTCGCGCCCTCTCCGGCGACCTGGTCATCGACTCCATCGACGTGGGTCTCGCGATCGAGGAAGGCGGCCTTGACGCCGCTCACCGCGCGGATCACGTCGAGGGAGCCGGCGGGGGCGCTGAGCGCGAAGCCCTGCATGGCCTTGTCGTACTGGCGCTCCACCTGGGCGGAAGAGCCGGGGAACGCACCGGCCACGGCCTCGTTGATCGAGGCGAGGGAGGCCGCGCGGTCGGCGCCGTCGTCGAGCTGGACGACGATAGTGACGACCGCGGCGGGGTCGACCTCGTCGGTCGTCGGCGGCTGAGCGTCCTGCGTGGTCTGTCCGCTCTTCGAGGTGAGCGCGGTATCGACGTCACCGACGGGCAGGGACGAGGCCGTGGCGCCCGCGTCGGGTCGGGTGTCCGCCGGGGCTGGCGGGGATGCGAGGGTCGCGGGGCCGGCAACCACCAGAGCGGCGGTGCCAGCCAGCGCGAGGAACGCCGCTGGTTTCTTCGTTGTCATGTGCGTAACTCCAAAATGTGAATGGGGACCTCGAGAGGCACGAAGCGAACGCGCACCTATTGGTCGTTATGTGAGGACAGCGCTGCGACGCATCATTGCGCAGCACGTCGGACAGCAGGGCAGTGCGACGCCGAACGAGGCCCGGGCCGGGTGAGACGCCCTCCCCGGGCCTCGTCGTCGCTGGGCAAGCACTCAGGTCAACCGACCCACGCGCCGCTCCCGTCAAAGACGTAGGTACGCCCGTTAATCACGTGCGTGCCCGTGAACATCGCACCATCGGGTCCCAGGTAGTACCAGGTGCCACCGACCTTGACCCAGCCTGTCGCCATCTTGCCCGAGTCGGACAGGTAGTACCAGGAGCCGCCATCGCGCACCCAGCCGATGGCCATCGCGCCGGAACCCGTGAGGTAGTACCACGAGCCGCCGTCGGCGAGCCACCCGGTCTTCATGACCTTGGTGGCCGGATCCAGGTAGTACCAGTAGGGGCCACCGTACACGCCGTCGAGGACCCAGCCGCCGACGGGGACGCCATCGGAATCCACGTACATCCACTCGCCGCTGGGGCGCTTGACGAAACCGGTCATCATGTACCCGGAGGGGCTGAACTGGTAGTCCCTGCCTCCGATCGTGAACCAGCCTCCTCTCAGGTACGCCCACTCATTAGCGCACTGGTACCGCCAGAACCACACTTCCTTGATCCAGTGACCGCCCGTCGGATCCTTGCACGAGGCCGTCTCGTTGTCGTCGGAGATGGGCAGGTCGAGGGTCACCGGCTCGGAGTGGTTCAGGCCGTAATCCCACGCGAGGACGTAGGGATGGGCAGTGAGTGCACCGGAGCCACCCTGGTCGTCCCACGCGTTGAGGATATCCATCATGGGGATGTCCACGTGGTAGGTCCACCTGCCGTCCGGGCCGACGCTGCCCTCGCTCTCGGTGAAGACGTGGCGGTAGAACCACAGGCCATCGGCGGGATCGTGCAGATCGATGGCCGCCAGGGGCGAGTCATCGGTAACGTCGAAGGACACGGCCATGTCGAACCCGTCTCCGCCGTACGTCACTCCTGAGATGACCGGTGCCGTCGTGTCGAGGCGGAACTTGTAGGAGATCGACTGCTCAGCGCGCGACGGGCCGTCGTTGGAGGCGGCAATCCGCAGCGTGTACGTGCCGTCGGGCAGCTGCGCGAAGGGCTCAGCGTTCGCGTCGAGGACCGTGGACTCGTGGTAGGCCTCGACCCAGGTATTCTCCTCGGTGCTTGTCTGGTAGAGGGACTTCCAGTTCCGATGGTTGGTCACGGAGAAGACCGTCTCCCCGGCCTCGTTCGCGTAGGTACTGGTCAGCGAGTGGACGCTGCGCAGCGTGCCCGTGCGGGGTTCGAGGATCGTCGGCGCACCCGAGGCCGTGGATCGCGAGATCACGTAGCGCTGCGGGTTGGGTTTTCCGGTGCGGTCGGCCACCTTGACGAGGGGGTTGTAGCCGAGGGAGTCGCCGGTCTTGCCGTTCACGATGGCCGAGGCGCGGGTGTGCGCTCCGCCGTCCGAGGCGAGTGCATCGAAGATGGGGGCCTTGCCCCAGTCGCCGTAGAAGCCCAGGTAGGGCACGGCGAGGTCGGGCTGTCCATCGGTCTTCGAGGTGAAGCGCACGAAACCGTCGAGGAACGTACCGTTGGGCGCATTGTCCGCGACGTAGGAGGCGAACTCACTACCGGGCGCGATGTCGATACCGACGGTGGCCTCACCGCTCGCGGGGACCGTCACCGTCGCGCCCTCGGCGGACGCGGATGCGGCGCCCGAGTACGTGATCTCCACACCCTTGCCTCGCCAATCCGAGGAGTGCTGCGTGAAGAAGCCGCCGTCGACAATCTCGGAGAGGGCCTGCGAGCTCAGCTCGTACGTGGCCGGGACACCCGAGAGGTTATGCAGCGTGACATCGAAGTGCCAGCCCTTCGTGCCGTCCCCCAGGTCCGCCTTGGGCCGGGACTGTTCGGGGGCGCCAACCACGGTCGGGTACACGGACGAGGTCGTGGCAGCCAGTGCGTCGACGAGGCCCGCACCCTGCTTGCGGGGCGAGTAGAGCGCGCCCGTCGTCTGGGCCGCGTCGGTCAGCGGACGGGCCGTACCCATGATGAGGTTCTGAACCACGTCGGCCTTCTGACGCGCACTCATCGACGCGAACAGCGGGTCGGACTGGACGCGCTGAAGGACGATCGTGCTGACGCCAGCCATCTGAGGCGTGGCCATCGACGTACCAGAGGATTGCTCGTACGCTCCGTCCGGTATCGATGAGAACACCTCGCCACCGGGGGCTGCGATCTCGGGCTTGAGGCGCAGGTCCGGGGACACGCCCCACGCAGAGAATTCCGACGCCTCGTAGATGGTGGACTGCGGCAGGACCTGGCCCTCGCCAATCGTGAGCTTGTGCTCGGGGGCGTCCAGCATGGCCTGGCCGTCGGCCTGAGAGATGAAGGCCGCGGGCATGTCCTGCGTCGTCAGATTCATGGCGATGAGGGATCCGACCGACACGTTGTTGTAGACGATGATTCCGGCGGGCTTGAGGTCGTAGAGGTTCTCGACCTTCTTCTGGTAGGTCATGTTGCCGCGAGAGACGAGCGCGATCTTGCCGGCGAGGCCGTCCGGGTACTTGGCCTTGAGTGCGGCGGCGTCCTCCTCGGAGGCGAACCCGGCGTCCACGTACTCGTAGGTGCCGGCGGGCAGGTCGGAGAAGAAGGCAACCTTCTCACCGTTGAGACCACGCGCGCGCTGATAGCCGATGTCCTTCCC
Organism: uncultured Actinomycetaceae bacterium; assembly: GCA_963537735.1. Taxonomy (GTDB): domain Bacteria; phylum Actinomycetota; class Actinomycetes; order Actinomycetales; family Actinomycetaceae; genus Pauljensenia. The sequence continues at coordinate 4,217 of CAUTGT010000135.1, forward strand.
GTTGACGGTGAAGGCGTTGCGAAGCAGGGCATTTTCGACCGAGGCGACGGCAACCACCGAGGAATACGTGGCCGGCTCATCCATGACCGAGGAGTCGGGGTCCGAGGCGTAAGGCAGGCCCTTGCCAGAGTTGTTGCCGTACCCGGTGGAGAAGGCGTTACCCGAGGCCGCGTTGACGGTAATACCCGCTTCCTGCAGCTTCTTGTACACAGTCGCGTACACCGAGTCGGCCTCGTTATCCATGCCGGCCGTCCAGCCGAGCGACA
>CAUTGT010000136.1:0-4479 GCA_963537735.1 uncultured Actinomycetaceae bacterium
TGCGCTCGCAGCCATTCCGGATCCCGCAGCCCTTGCGTCGACGTACGAGGCCGGGGGAGCGTCCGTCATTTCGGTGCTCACGGAGCAGCGTCGTTTCAATGGTTCGCTTACGGACCTTGACGCGGTGCGCGCTGCGGTCGATATCCCGATTCTGCGCAAGGATTTTATCGTGACGCCGTATCAGATTCACGAGGCGCGTGCTCACGGCGCTGACCTCGTGCTGCTGATTGTTGCGGCGCTGGAGCAGAACGTGCTTGTGTCCCTGCTGGAGCGGACCCGTTCGCTCGGCATGGAAGCGCTGGTGGAGACCCACTCCCGCCTTGAGGCACTGCGCGCGATGGAGGCCGGTGCCTCGATCATTGGCGTGAATGCGCGCAACCTCAAGACGCTGGAAGTCGATCGCTCGACCGTCGAGCAGGTCATCGACGTGATCCCCCAGGACGTTGTTGCGGTCGCCGAATCCGGCGTCGCGAATGCACATGATGTTTTTGAATACGCCAAGTGGGGAGCGGATGCTGTGCTCGTCGGCGAAGCGCTCGTCACCTCGGGTGATCCCCGTGCGAGCATTCAGGACATGGTGAGCGCGGGCCAGCATCCCGCGCTGCGCACGGATCGCAAGGCTCGCGTCGCAGCGGCGCGTCAGGAAGGACAGTGATGGACGCTGAGAACTTCGCTCAAGGACCGTACTTCGGTGATTTCGGTGGACGCTTCGTCGCCGAGTCCCTCATGGGCCCCCTCGAAGAGGTTGAGGCCGCGTGGAAGCGCCTGTGGCGCGATAAGTCGTTCCAGCGCCGCCTGCGCGACCTGTTCCTGAACTACGCCGGACGTCCCTCGCTGCTGACCGAGGCACCGCGTTTTGCGGCCGACCTGGGCGGCGTGCGCGTGTTCCTCAAGCGTGAGGACCTGAACCACACGGGCTCGCATAAGATCAATAACGTGCTCGGTCAGGCCCTGCTCACTAAGGAGCTGGGGAAGACGCGCGTTATTGCCGAGACCGGCGCGGGCCAGCACGGTGTCGCTACCGCAACCGCCGCTGCGCTCCTTGGCCTCGACTGCACGATTTACATGGGGCACGAGGACACTGAGCGTCAGGCCCTGAACGTCGCGCGCATACAGATGCTCGGAGCCGAGGTCATCGCTGTGACCGCGGGCTCGGCGACGCTCAAGGACGCGATCAACGAGGCCTTCCGTGACTGGGTGACTAACGTCGAGACGACCAACTACATCTTCGGTACGGCCGCTGGTCCGCACCCGTTCCCGGAGCTGGTGCGTGACCTTCAGCGTGTCATCGGCGACGAGGCGCGCGCCCAGCTGCTCGCCTCCGAAGGCCGCCTGCCTGACGTCGTCGTGGCCTGCGTGGGCGGCGGCTCCAACGCCATTGGCTCGTTCACCGCGTTCATCGATGATCCCAGCGTCGAGCTGCTCGGCTGCGAGGCGGCCGGTGACGGCTTCGAGACCGGGCGACACGCCGCGTCAATCACTGCTGACAAGGTGGGCGTGCTCCACGGCGCCCGCACGTTCGTCCTGCAGGAGCGCGACGGCCAGACGAAGGCCTCCCACTCCATTTCTGCCGGCCTGGACTACCCGGGTGTGGGCCCGCAGCACGCGTGGTTGGCGCGCTCCGGCCGCGCCTCGTACATGCCTATTTCCGACGCCGAGGCCATGGACGCTTTCCTGCACTTGTCGCGCACGGAGGGCATCATTCCCGCCATCGAGTCCTCGCATGCCCTCGCCGGGGTGCGCGCCTGGGCGCGTGCGAAGGTCGAGGCTGAAGGCCCCTTCGCGCCCGGTGAGGAGCCCATCGTGATCGTGACAGTGTCCGGTCGCGGCGACAAGGACGTGGATACTGCATCGCGGTGGTTCGGCTACGGTCACGCGAAGCTGCAGGTCATCGATCCCAGCGCTGGCCCGTCGGGCGTCGCCGTCCTGGATGAGAACGAGGAGAAGTGACATGACGCGTGCACCCCATTCTGCTGTCGCTATCGATGCCGCGCTCCAGCGCGGCGATGCCGCGCTCATCGCCTACCTGCCCGTGGGCTTTCCGTCGGTCGAGGACTCGATCCGTGCGGGAAAGGTCTTGGCGGACTGTGGCGTTGATGTCATCGAACTCGGCTTCCCGTACTCGGATCCGGGTATGGACGGCCCGACTATCCAGCGCGCGACCGTTGCGGCTCTGGAGCGCGGCACCCACCTCGAGGATCTTTTCCACGCGGTGGACGAGCTGACCTCGTACGGTATTTCGACCTGCTCGATGACCTACTGGAACCCCGTCGAGTGGTGGGGCGTTGAGCGCTTCGCCAAGGACTTTGCCGCCGTTGGTGGTTCCGGCCTTATTACGCCGGACCTGCCGCCCGAGGAGGGGGCGCAGTGGGAGGCAGCGTCGGATAAGTACGACCTCGAACGCATCTACCTGAGTGCCCCTTCGTCCCCCGAGCATCGTCTCAAGCTCATCGCCGAGCACTCGCGCGGCTGGGTCTACGCGGCTTCGTCGATGGGCGTGACTGGTGCGCGCGCAGCGGTTGGCGCTCACGTCGCCGACGTCGTCGAACGCACCCGCGCCGCCGGTGCGCAGCGCGTCTGCGTGGGCCTCGGCGTCTCTAACGGTGCTCAGGCTCGTGAGATCGGCGCCTACGCGGACGGCGTCATCGTCGGATCCGCGCTCGTGAAGACTCTGTTTGATGAGAACCTCGACCGTGGTCTGAAGGCTCTGGGGGAGCTCGCAACGGAGTTGAAGTCCGGCGTGAGCGGGGTGCGCGCGTGAACGCCCTCATCGCGGCCGGTATCCCATCGCCCTCGCAGGGCGTCTGGTACCTTGGGCCGATTCCGCTGCGGGCCTACGGCATCATCATTGCCGCAGGCATGATCATCGGCGTCTGGTGGACGGCCCGCCGTTACCGCGACCGCGGCGGAAACCCGGACACGCTGTACGACGCCGCGCTCTGGGCGATCCCGCTCGGCGTCGTCGGTGCGCGTATCTACCACGTGATCACGTCCCCGGATGCTTATTTCGGCCCGGGTGGTGACCCGATGCTCGCCTTCCAGATTTGGCGCGGTGGCCTGGGCATTTGGGGTGGCGTTGCCTTCGGCGCACTCGGCGTGTATATCGCCGTCAAACGTGCGGGCGTTCGCCTCGGCCCGATCGCCGACTCTCTGGCTCCGGCCCTGTTGATCGCCCAAGCGATCGGCCGCTGGGGAAACTGGTTCAACCAGGAGCTCTTCGGTGCTCCGACGACTCTGCCGTGGGGCCTCCAGATCGACGCGGCGCACATGCCCGCCGGATACCCCGCTGGCACGCTGTTTCATCCGACGTTCCTCTACGAGTGCCTGTGGAACCTTGCCGCTGCCGCGCTCATCGTGTGGCTGGACAGGCGTCACCGCTTCGCCGGGGGCCAGGTCTTTGGGCTGTACCTGATGGCTTACACGGCCGGCCGGTGCTGGATCGAGATGCTGCGCATCGACGATGCGCACCGGGTGTTGGGCCTGCGCCTGAATGTGTGGACGTCCCTGCTCGTGTTCGCACTCGGACTCGTCGTGTTCGTCGTCGCCGGTCGACTCGGTCGATCGACGCGCGTAGTAGCCGAGGACCTGGAAGAAGAGGATGTCGAGAAGGAAGACGATGCCTCGTCGGGCAACGACGGGGGAGAGGCCGGTGCATCCATCGAGGAGCACGGAGAGAATACTGCGAGCACAGCAGATGCATCCAAGGATGGCGTCACCAAGTAGCCGTTGTGTGGCGCCTGTCTGGGTTTTGTGTGCCTGAGGTCCCACAACAGGTCGATTCATGGGAATGATCACGTTGCCTCGCTGCTGATCTTCCTCGTTTTAACTGTGATTGGACGGTAAACTCATACCTATGCGTCGAGCTAAGATTGTCTGCACTATTGGACCTGCCACTGAATCCCCTGAGCAGCTCCAGGCACTGGTGGACGCCGGCATGGATGTCGCGCGTATCAACCGGTCGCATGGAAAGGCTGAGGAACACGAGGCCGTCATTGGGCGCGTGAGGAAGGCGTCTGCGACGTCCGGCCGCGCGATTGCGGTTCTCGTTGACCTCCAGGGCCCTAAGATCCGTCTGGAAACCTTCCAGGACGGACCCCAGGAACTCAAGATTGGTGACACCTTCACAATCACGACCCGCGACGTTCCCGGCACTAAGGAACTCGTCGGTACCACCTTCAAGGGTCTTCCCGGTGACTGTGCTCCCGGTGACCGCCTGCTGATCGACGACGGTAACGTCGCGGTCCGCGTTGTTGAGGTGACTGATACTGACGTCGTTACCCGTGTTGAGGTTCCCGGCATGGTGTCGGACCATAAGGGCCTCAACCTGCCCGGTGTCGCCGTCTCCGTTCCCGCCCTGTCCGAGAAGGACAAGGAGGACCTGCGCTGGGCCATCGAGCAGGATGCCGACTTCATCGCCCTGTCCTTCGTGCGTTCCGCCGAGGACATCAAGGACGTCCACGAGATCATGGACGAGATGGG
>CAUTGT010000137.1:0-4467 GCA_963537735.1 uncultured Actinomycetaceae bacterium
ATCTGCCTGACCAAGCTTGACGTGCTCTCCGGCTACGAGACGATCCCCGTGTGCGTGGCCTACGAGGTCGACGGCGTACGCACCGAGGAAATGCCCCTCGATCAGGCCGGCTTCGCGGCCGCGGTGCCCGTGTACGAGGAGCTGCCCGGCTGGAGCGAGGACATCTCGCAGTGCCGTTCCTTTGACGAGCTGCCCCAGGCCGCTCAGGACTACATCAAGCGCCTGGAAGAGCTGTCGCGCTGCCGCATCCAGTCCATCGGCGTGGGGCCGGGCCGCGAGGCCACGATCGTGCGCTACTCGCTCATGTGACGGTTCGCTAAGACGCGAGTGGGGGCCGGTGCTGCGATGCAGCGCCGGCCCCCACTCGTTTCACGCGCCACCGTTGGAGCACACGTACGACAAAGCACGCCGAACCGAATGCGCCTGTCGGCGCGAAGGCCGCTCGTAGCGGCAGAGTTTGGAGCCCGGGGCATACCGGTCCGGCGTGCCCCACAACTGTACGACCAGTCAGCCCGGGCTCGCATCCCGTGGCGGCGTGCATCAACCCACACGGGGCGTGCGCCACAGCGCACCTCATCGTCGAGGCCGTGGCAGCGTGAGGCGGGGCCGACACCGTATCCCGTGCCTGAGACAGCCGACCCGCGCGAGCGGCCCCTGCCTCGTGAGGCGCGCACATGTGGGACCATGGAAGCGTGATGACATCGACCCCGCCCACGCGGCGCCGCACCGGCTCAGGCCGCGGACGTCGCCGCGACACCCTGGCCACCCGGCACGTGCCCACGATCATCGGTATTCTCACCGTCACCGTGCTGGCCACTGCCACTATCGTCGCGTGGTGGCTGCCCGGGTCTCGCTGGAGCGTCGGTCCCGTCGTCGCGGTCGCGTCCTTCCTGCTGGCTATCGGCTGGCCGACGCTGGCGCGCCTACACATGCCGTGGCTCGCCCAGGCTGTCCTCGCCCTGGGTGGTGCGCTGACCCCGATGGGCGTCGCCTACTGGAAGAACCTCGACATCGCCGTGCCGCTGACGGGCATCACGCTCGTCGCGCTGGTCGCGGCCACGATCCTGGACGCGCCCGCGCCGCGCGACCACTCCGTGGGGCGCACGAGCGAGCACTGGGGCTCCACGGCCCTGAGTGCGGCGCTTGCATCGTCGGTCACCGGCCTCCTCATCGTTACCTCCGGCTCCATGTGGGTCTCCCTCACCGTCCATGAGCGCTGGTCGGGAATCGTGCCCATGGCGGCCCTGATGGCCGTCATCGGTGCGGCCTCGGCGCGCTTTGGGCGCAGCGCGAAGGCCGGCGTTGCCTTCGCGCTGGTCGCCGGCCTCGTCGCGGGCCTCGTGACCGCCTCGATCGCGTGGATCCTCGGGCAAAGCTCCGACCTGCTGCCCGTCGTCTTCCCCTTCATCGCCAAGCGTTTCGGTGAATTCGCCGCATTCCTGACCCTGGGCGGCGTGACCGGCTTCGGCGTCGGCTTCGCCGTCTCCGTCGTTGACGCCCTGCTGGGCGAGCGCGCCTCCTCCGCTCAGCTCGCCAACATCCTGGGCCGAGGCGCCGCGAAGTTCCTCGTCGCCGCCCTGCCCGTCTACGCGATGATCCGCATCGGCGGAATCTGAGACCCCGCGGCGGTCGGGTCTCCGCGTGGCCGGGCCCCGGCCTCGTCCCTATTTCGCTGCCAGCTGCGCGCGCCCCCGCTCGCGCGCTCACGTCGACCCGAGGCGTTAGGCTGGAGTCATGATGGTGATCCCTGCTGACCTGCCCGCACTCGTCGCTCCCGTCGCGTGGATGCTTGGAACCTGGGAAGGGTGGGGCATGTACGCCGCACCCGCCACCCCCGGCCAGGAAGAACCCACCGAGGATTCCCCCGTCATCGAGGAGATCTGCGGCGACGTCGTCGGCGAGCAGATGCGCCTGGTGACCCGCGTGTACGCGGGCGTCGCCTCCGAGCCGATTGACCCCACGTGGGATGCCGCGAAGGGCCTGTCCGCAATCAAGAAGGGCGACCTGATCAGCGAAGAGACCGTGTACGTCGCCGTCGCCCCCTCCGACGCGCCGCTGCCGCCCCCGGGCCAGTACAACTCCCGCGAGTTCACGGCGACCTCCGCATCCACCGAGGGCCACAGCGCCGTGTGGGACGGCGTCAGCGTCGGCCCGCGCGTGCAGATGGTCTCCGACGCGATCGCGCTCGGTGTGGGCGCGACCCGCGTGACGCACCTGGGCCGCATGTTCGGCCTGGTCGCGGGCGAGCTCATGTGGACGCAGGAGCGCACGCTCGACGGTGAGGACGAGGCCGATGTCGAGATCTCCGGCCGCCTCATGCGCACCGCGCAGGCCTCCACTGAGTCCGGTGAGGTCATCGACGGCATCGACGATTCCCAGGACGGCTTCCTTGTCTGAGTCCGCGCCCGATTCCGAGTTCGTCGACGAGGCCGTGGCCTCCTTCGGCGCGACCCCGCACTTCGGGGATCCGTCGGGGGAGCAGTGGGCCCTCGAGGGCGGCCGCGCGCTGGTGCGCCGCCCGGACCTGTCCGTGATCTCCGTGTCGGGGGCCGATCGGCTGACGTGGCTGACGTCGCTGGCCTCCCAGATCGTCACCGACCTCGTGCCCGGCGCGAGCCGCGAGCTGCTGATCCTCTCGCCCGAGGGGCGCGTTGAGCACTGGGCCGGCGCGAGCGACGACGGGGAGACGCTGCACCTGATCGTGGAGCGCTCGGACGTCGAGTCCTTCGTGGCGTTCCTCGAGTCGATGCGTTTTGCGCTGCGCGTGAGCGTTGAGCAGCGCGACGTCACCGTGTTCTCCTCCGTGCGCGCGGGCGCGAATACGCCCGAGTCCGTGGCTACCCTGCCCGGGCACCTGTGGACCTGGGAGGACCCGTGGCCCGGCGTCGTGGACGGCGGGGCCGCCTACTTCCAGGGCGAGCGCCACCCCGGCACGCGCACCCCGATGATGTTTCACGCTGTTTCACGCGAGGCTGCGGACGAGTTCGAGGCCGCGTGGCTGGCCGCTTGTCCGGAGGACGGCTCGCGCCGCCGCGCCGGCTACCTGGCGTGGGAGGCCATGCGCATCGCCGCGTGGAAGCCGCGCCTGGGCCGCGAAACCGACGCGCGCGCGATCCCGCCCGAGGTGGACTGGCTGCGCAGCGCCGTCCACACGACGAAGGGCTGCTACCGCGGGCAGGAAACCATCGCCCGCGTCCTGAACCTGGGACGGCCCCCGCGCCGCCTCACCTACCTGCAGCTGGACGGCTCACGCGGCGACCTGCCCGCGCCCGGCACACCCATCGAGGTGGGCGGACGCCAGGTCGGCGTCGTCACTTCCTCGGCGCGCCACGCGGACGAGGGGCCGATCGCCCTCGCGCTGATCGCCCGCGCCGTTCCCGTGACCACGGTGTTCGACATTGACGGCGTCGCCGCCGCGCAGGAGGAGATCGTGCCGGTTCACGGCAAGTCCTCCGTGTCCCCGGAGACCCGCCCGGGCGCAGACCTCTCCCGCGAGGCCGGCCAGCGCGGCGGTTCCACGGGCTTCGGCGGCCTCGGCTCCGCCCTGGGGTCGCGCTGATGCGCGCTGTCATCCAGCGCGCGACCTCGGGCGAGGTCCGCGTCGACGGCACCGTCATCGGCCGCCTCGCCCTCGATCCGCACGAGGCGGGGGAGAAGCGCCAGGGCCTCGTCGTCCTCCTCGGCGTTCAGCGCGGTGATGGCCCCGAGCAGGTGGCCACGGTCGCCCGCAAGATCGCCGAGCTGCGCATCCTCGACGACGAGCGTTCCGCGCTCGACGCGGGCGCCCCGATCCTCGTGATCTCGCAGTTCACGCTGTACGGGGACACTCGCAAGGGTCGCCGTCCCTCGTGGGCGCACGCCGCCCCCGGCGAGGAGGCTGAGCCACTCGTCGATGCGGTTGTCTCCGACCTGCGAGGCCGGGGCTTGCACGTCGAGACCGGCCAGTTTGGCGCGATGATGGAGGTTTCGCTGGTCAACGACGGGCCCTTCACGGTCCTCGTCGAGGCGTAGTCGCGGGGGCTGCCCGCTGCGACTCTGCTTGCGTGAGAGTCGTGCTGTGACGCTGCGGACCAGTGCGGCCGAGCAAAACCGCACTCGCACTTGTTACCGATGAGGTGTTACACCTGATCGGTAAGGTTCAACCCCTTCTGATCGGGTTGAATCTTCCCGATTGGGTTGAACGCTCCGGGGTGCCGCGTTTGAGCTTGTTTCTAAATGGTGTTGCACCACTTAGGGGGTATTACACCGGCTGGGAAGTGGTGTAATACTCCCTAACTGGTGCAATGCTCCCTAACTGGTGTATCGCTTCTTCTGGGGCTGACTCCTCGGACTCACGGCCTGGTCACATCGCGCCGTGTTCCCCAACCTCGCATGCAATTCCCATGGCAACCTTTCATGCATTGAAAAATGGTCGTTGCAATTCCAACGTTTCTGGGAGTCGGTGACATCTGACGTGGGGGAATTGCA
>CAUTGT010000138.1:0-4425 GCA_963537735.1 uncultured Actinomycetaceae bacterium
GCGGCCTTGATCTTCGTCAGGTCCAGGACGGAGGACAGGGGGCGCGGAGCCACCTCGCGGCCCGCGAAGTACTCCTGCGTCGTCACCTCGGTGACGTCTTCCGGATCGCGGCCGCACAGCTCGAACACGCGCTTGGCGACCTGCGCCCAGCTCATGACCGGACCCTCGCCCGACAGGTTGTACGTGCCGAATGGGGCGTCGCTGGTCAGCAGGTGAATGATGCCCTTGGCCAGGTCGGAGGTAAAGGTCAGGCGACCCACCTGGTCGGACACAACCGAGGGGGAGGCGCCCTGATCTGCCAGGGATGCCATGGTCTTCAGGAAGTTCTTGCCGTCGCCCACGACCCAGGAGGTACGCACGATGTAGTGCTTCGGCGTCGAGGCCACAGCGGCATCGCCGCCCGCCTTCGACTGGCCGTACGCGCCCAGGGGAGAGGGGGCCTCGTCCTCAACGTGCACCTCCTGCGTGCCATCGAAGACGTACTCCGTCGAGATGTGGACCATCGTCGCGCCGTGGGCCGTGGCCTCGCGGGCCAGGATCGCCGGGCCCGTCGAGTTCGCCTGCCAGGTCGCGCGGCGACCCTCGGGCGTCTCAGCCCCGTCGACGTTCGTCCACGCGGCCGCGTTGATCACCACGTCGATGTCGTCCCACGGCAGAGCGGCCACCTGCTCGGCATCGGAAATCGACACCTCGGGCAGGTCCACGCCCGTCACCGTGAAGCCGGCCTCGGGCAGTGCGCGCATGAGCTCGCGGCCCAGCTGGCCGTTCGCGCCCGTCACGAGCGCGCGGCGCCCAACGGGGGCGGGCGCGGGGAAGGGAGTCACGTCGGCCATGCGCGGGTGAGCCTTGTCCTTGTCGGACAGGATGGCGCGCTCGAGCGGGATCGGCCAATCCACGGCGGCCGTCTCGTCAGCTAGGTTCAGGAAGGTGTAGCGTGCGTCCGGCGACCAGTGGTCGTTGACCAGGTAGGTGTACGCCGTGTTCGGCTCCAGGGTCTGGTAGGAGTTGCCCACGCCCTTGGGGACGAACACCGCCACGCTCGGATCGATGATCGTCGTGTAGACGGTGCCGAAGGAAGGGCCCTCTCGCAGGTCCACCCACGCGCCGAACACGCGGCCGGTCGCGACCGACACGAACTTGTCCCACGGCTCCGCGTGAATGCCTCGCGTCACGCCGACCTCGTCGTTGAACGAGATGTTGTTCTGCACGGGCTGGAAATCCGGCAGGCCCAGCGCGACCATCTTTTCGCGCTGCCAATTCTCCTTGAACCAGCCTCGGTTATCGCCGTGAACAGTCAGATCAATGCGCAAGAAGCCGGGGATCGGCGTGGTCGTAATCCCCAGGGGCTTAGCGGTGGGCGCCATGGTTCTTCCTTACGTGCGTGGTTTTTGCGTGGACGCAACATTCCATGTAAATACTATCCGATCTGCACCCCCGCGGCGGTGTGCGCCGCCCCATGGGCGCGCGCGGGGGCAAAGTTGTGAAAAAATACTGTTGTATAGGGATAATTGTCAACGACGCGCGACCCACACGAGGACGCGCCGGGAAGCGGAGGCAACATGAAAGGCATCATCCTGGCGGGCGGCTCGGGCACCCGTCTCAACCCGATTACGCTGGGGACATCGAAGCAGCTCGTCCCCGTCTACGACAAGCCGATGATCTACTACCCGCTGTCGACCCTCATGCTGGCGGGCATCTCCGAGGTCCTCGTCATCACGACCCCCCACGATGCTCCGTCGTTCCACCGCCTGCTCGGCGACGGCAGCCAGCTCGGCGTCAGCATTTCCTACGCTGTCCAGCACGAGCCCAACGGCCTCGCGCAGGCCTTCGTGCTCGGTGCTGATCACGTGGGCAACGACAGTGCTGCTCTGGTCCTGGGCGACAACATCTTCTACGGCCCCGGCATGGGCGCGCAGCTGCGTCGCCACGTCGATCCCGACGGTGGCGCCGTCTTCGCCTACCACGTGTCCAACCCGCGTGAGTACGGTGTCGTGGAATTCGACGAGGAGTTCAACGCGCTGTCGATCGAGGAGAAGCCCGAGCACCCCAAGTCGAACTACGCGGTGCCCGGCCTGTACTTCTATGACAACGACGTGGTCGAGATCGCCCGCAACCTCAAGCCGAGCGCGCGTGGCGAATACGAGATCACCGACGTGAACCGCTCCTACCTCGAGGCTGGCAAGCTCAAGGTCGAGGTCCTCCCGCGCGGCACCGCGTGGCTCGACACCGGCACGTTCGACTCCCTTGCGGACGCCACCGCATTCGTGCGCACGGTCGAGGCCCGCCAGGGCATGAAGATCGGCGCACCCGAAGAGGTCGCGTGGCGCATGGGCTTCATCGACGACGAGGGTCTGCGCCAGCGCGCCGAGCCTCTGGTCAAGTCCGGTTATGGCGCTTACCTGCTCGAGCTGCTTGAGCGAGAGGGTCGCTGAGTGAGCCGTCCCAGTGCTCAATCCCGCCTGCTCATCGTCATTCCTGCGTGGAATGAGGAGGAGGTGCTCGGTGATGTCCTCGAGATGGTGAAGGCTGAGAAGCCTTCCTTCGCGGACATCCTCGTGGTCTCCGACGGGTCGACGGACGCGACCGCTGATATCGCGCGCGCCGCGGGCGTGGCCGTCCTCGACCTGCCGCTCAACCTGGGGGTCGGTGGTGCGATGCGCGCCGGCTTCCAGTACGCGCGGCGCGTGGGCTACGAGTACGCGTGTCAGCTCGACGCGGATGGTCAGCACGATCCGCGCGAGATCGACACGCTCATCGAGACGGCCTCGAGCGAGCACGCGGACGTCGTTATCGGGTCGCGTTTCGCTGGCAAGGGTGACTATCACGCGCGGGGCCCGCGTAAGTGGGCGATGAACCTCTTCTCGTTCATCCTCTCGCGCGTGTGTGAGACCCATCTGAGCGATACGACCAGCGGTTTCAAGCTCTACGGCCCCCGTGCGCTCTCGCTGTTCGCGCACAACTACCCGGCAGAGTACCTGGGTGACACGATCGGTGCGCTCGTCATCGCGGCGCGCTCGCACCTGGTCGTGCGCGAGGTCGGCGTGCAGATGCACCCGCGCGCGGGCGGCGAGCCCTCCCACAATCCGATCAAATCGGCGCTCTTCCTGGTGCGCGCGACGATGGCCCTCGCGGTCTCCCTGTCGCGCCCCGGCGAGAAGGTCGCCCAGGTGCCGGAGGAGAACGCATGAGCCCCACCTACGTGCTTGGACTGGTGTTCGCGATCATCATCCTGGTGATGGTGTTCGTCAAGATGCGCAACTCGGGCCTGAAGGAACGCTACGGCCTGTGGTGGTACTGCATCGCTTTCTTTACGGCGCTGCTGTCCATTTTCCCGCCGATCCTGAAGTGGAGCGCGATGCAGCTGGGCGTCGTTGTCCCGCTGAACCTTGGGTTCTTCGTGGCGGGCGTGGTGCTGCTGCTCCTGTCGCTGCGTTTCTCGGTGGACCTGTCGCGTTCGGATGAGGATCGCCGTCGCCTGACTGAGGAGGCTGCGATCCTGCGCCTCCAAATGGAGGATCTGCAGCGTCGCGTCGACGCTCTCGAGGCGTCTCGCCGGGGGGATGGACAGTCTCGCTGAGGCGCGCGCCTTCACGACAATCAACGAGGCCGGGGCCCGTCAGGTGGAAACCTGACGGGCCCCGGTTCGTCGTGTGGGAGCGCCCCTGGGTGGCCGGTCCGCGGGAGGCGTGGCGCGGTTAGCGCAGCAGCGTGCCGTCGGGGCCGAGGGTGAGGCGCTCGGTGGGGGCGGCGGGGTCGACCTCGCCCTCGGCGAGCTTGCGCTTGAGCGCCGAGGCCGGGCGCGACACGGGGACGGTGGGCTCGTCGGAGTCGTCGGCGTCGTCTGCGGTGCTCGGCGTTGGCTCCGAGGCCTCGATCGGAGAGGCGCCAGGGGATGCGACGGGGGTCAGGGAGATGCGAGCCCCCATCGCGGATGCGTGCGAGGGCAGCAGGGGCTCGCCGTCCAGGTCCTTGGCCAGGTCGTCGAGCATCGCGCGGGCTTCCTCGACGATGGAGGAGTCTTCGGCGTGCAGGCCGTGCACGAGCCAGCGCACGAGCGCAATTTCGGACAGGAGCTGGGCGCGCGTGAAGACGTGCAGGTCGGTGGCGCGGCGCTCGTGGCCGTAGGTCTCGCGGAATCGGTCGAGGAACGCGTCGGACGCGGTGGCCTGCACCCATGCGATGTCGAGGGCGGGGTCGCCGACGTGCGCGCTGGTCCAGCTGCCGATGGCGAGGAGGGAGCCGCGCTTGACGGACAGGCAGCGCTCCTGGATGTCGCCGTGGATGGGCGCGGAGGGGAAGCGCCACAGGGACACGTCTTCGAGGGCTGCCTCCCAGCGGCTCCACAGGGCGGCGGGGATGGCGACTTCGCGGGCGGCCTCGTCGAGGAGGGCGAGGTTGCGGTCGCGGCACTCGATGGCCGTGTAG
>CAUTGT010000139.1:0-4411 GCA_963537735.1 uncultured Actinomycetaceae bacterium
CGCTTGTAGTTGGTGTCGGTGGCCTGCTTGGACGGCCAGGTCGTCAGCTCCCAGCCGTGAATCTCGGCGTCCACCTTCTCCATGGACAGGTTCGCGCCCTTCACGATACGGACCTTGATGCGCGAGCCTCCCGCGTCCACGCGTGCGCGTGCCCACTCCTGGAGACGCTGGAGCGCACCGAGCGAATCGGGCAGGTAGGCCTGGAGGACGATGCCGGCCTCATAGCCACGCATATCCGGCTGGTCGAGGATGGCGGTGAACACCGCGATCGTCAGGTCGAGGTCCTTGTAGTCCTCCATGTCGAGGTTGAGGAACGTCCCGTTGTCGCGAGCGAGGCGGTAGAGCGGCAGGAGGGCACTCACGCCATGGTCGACGACCTCCTCGAAGCCCCACGGGTTGTGGGGGCCTGTCACCGCCGAGACCTTGATGGACACGTAGTCGACATCCTCGCGGGTCACGAGGCGCGAGACCTCGGCCAGGCGGTGAGATGCTTCCTTTTCGCCGAGGACGGCCTCACCGAGGAGGTTGACGTTCAGACGGTGGCCGCCCTTGCGAAGGCGCGCGAGCGCGGGTCCCAGGCCCTTGTCGGTCGCATCGACGACGAGGTCGCCGACGATCTCACGGAACACTCGACGCGCGGTAGCTGTCACCGTACGAGGAGCGAGGAGCGATGCGGTCGAGCCGAGGCCCATCGCCGCGGCCAGGGCCGGGGGCAGGAAGTTCTTACGACCGGCCGACAGGCGCTTCATGGCTGCACTGGCCACGTCCAGGTCCGCGGGACGCACGACATCATCGACGAATCGGGTCGTGAAAGTAAGTCCGTCCGGATCGGCGAGGATACGAGACAGGAGTTTGGCCGAGCGCGGCGTGGGCTCAAACGCCGATTCATCGGCCCATCGGCGGGCCCGAATGATCGCCCGCTCCCCCAATGCCCATAGGTCATCGGGGCAGCGTCGAGCGCTGGCGTTGTGGTGGGATGGGGTGGGAACAGCGGCGTTCGCCATGCGTAGACCTCCAGGCGTGGATGTGCGACGGATTCTCGGCCTCGCGTGGAGCACCAACGCTGGACACGCTCAGCACAACTCCCGACGTTGTGAAGGATGCTGGTTTGTCCATCGTAACGCGCATACGACGTACCCGTGTTGGCATCGCACAACGCCGATACGATCAAACAAGGGACCTAAGCCCCTAAACGTAAGAAACGCCCGCAAAGTCAGATATCACGTGTCACTTCTCACACACGAGCCGGGCCCTGCGTGGCGACACCCCACCTCACTCGGAGCGAAGAAGCCACCGCTCCTTCATGTCGACGGCGACACCAGCCATGACCTCGTGCATGTTGAGTGTGCGGCCACCGTCCGCGCGCGAGCAGAGCCACTGGACCTGAAGCCCATCCGATATCGCAACGAGGCGGCGCGCGATCTGCTCGCTCGGAGCATCCTCACGCACCTCGCCCGTCGTCTTACCATGCTCGAAAGCCTCAACCAGGTATGAAATCGCACCGATCAGGTGCTCACGGAACCAGGGGTGCGCCTGATGCTTCGAATCAATGACGGCCGCCGACATCGCCGTGTAGAGCGCCACGCCGTCAGGGTGACGCTGGTTGTGGGCCACCATGTCCACCCAGGCATCCAGCGCGGCCTCGGCCCCCTCCTCAGGGCGCGGGAGTCGGCTGACGATGCGGCGATCACGCTCGTCCAGGACCGCGGCAAGCAGCTGGTCCTTCGAGGAGTAGTGATGCAGGAGCCCCGCCTTTGAAATATCGGAGGCGCGCGCAATGTCTGCAAGCGAGGTTGCCACGTAGCCCTGCGTCGAGAAAAGGGTGAGTGCCTCCGACAGGATGCGCGCCTTCTTATCCTCGCTACCAGCCTTCGGACGGCCGGGCCGACGGGTGCTCATTGCCTTAGCATCATTGCTCATGCGGGCTGCTCCATGTTCGGTGTGACAGAGTTACCAACAACCCATCATAGCGTGCAACCATCTATGCGCCACCGGGTATGCGAACTTCTTTCGTCGAGTCCGCATACCCGGTGCATCGATGGCCTCATTCGAGGCCTCAGTAGCCGAATCGAACCTCGAACTGGGGCTTGCCCGAAGCATCCAACTCGAGCGTGCCATCCTTGTCGGTCTTCACCTTTGCGGTCACGCGAGACGTCACGTCACGCTGTTTCTCCCAGCTCTCCATGCCCTGGATCGTGAACGTTGCCTCGCCGGTGTAGACACCACCTTCGTCCGTCGTCGCCTTCATGGCCGTGGGCATCGTCTTGACCTGCAGCAGGGCCAGGGTCCGGGACTGAACCGCGCTCGGGCATGCCGCGTCGATGTTGCCCGGGACGGTCGCGCACGAGTTCGTCAGCGCAGCCGCAGCCTCGAGCGCGGCGGCAGCCATCTTGTCGTTGTAGGTGCCCTTCAGTTCAACCGTTCCACCGTAGTAGGAGCTGTCGTACCCCGTTGCTGCCTTGACCGAAATGGTCTTGGGCGCAGCGTCGATGTATTCACCCGTCTCCTCCGGGGTGAAGGTGTAGACGCCCGGGTAGAGCACGATGGAGCTGCTCGGAGCTTCCTTCAGCGTCGCGATCGACATCTTTTCGCCGCCGATCGAGAAGTGCGTGACGTTGTCTGCTTGCACGTCCACGCGAGAGACCATCGCATCCTGGATCTTCCAGTTCTTCAGCAGACCGAACGTCTTCTTCGCCTCAGTGACACGGAACGAACGGGTGAAGCGTTCGCCGTCGAGGCGCATCGTCGCCGTCACCACGCGCTCCTTCGAGTGCTCCGCGTCGTCCGCGGTCACCTCCTCGACCTCGATACGGGCGCTCGACGAGGCCATGACCTCGTCGGAGAGGAAACCGCGCTGGTCGTTGGGCAGCCCGGGATCGACCATCGCCGTCGCAGCACTGGCCTTGCCGTCCGCGAGCAGATCAAGGTACTGGCGAACCTGCGCCTCGGGCGTGCGCGTCCAGTTCGCGATCGCCAGAGCCACGGTTGCAACAACCCCGAGAACAACGAGGGCAACAACGCCCACGACGATGCGCTTGATGCGACGGCGGCTCTTGTCCGACATCGGCGTGAAGGTCACGCCCGTCTGCGGGACTGCGACAGCCGGAGCGACCACATTCTGGGGGCTCGGCGCGGGCGGAGGCGTCGGGGGCTGGGAAGGGGCCGGGGGTGGGGGCACCACACCCCGATTCGCATCGTAGTGCTGCTCAGACATCTCCCGCTCCTCACTGTTGTGTGCGCCGATGGGCAGGCGCCACGGTGTCGCACTCGAGGTTGGCCACACCGAAACCGCTAAATTTTCTCACACGGTATTTTCTCCATCAAATAAACAATTGCGACCGCCATATGCTGGACGCTCGGCCCGCACAGACTATCGGGGAGCACTAGAAGCGAACCGTCGTGTTCTCGGTGGCAGCTGTGCCGCTTCCGTCGACAACGACGACCGTCTGAGGGTCCACAGTGCCTCCATCGCTCCGCCCCTCAGGCGTCAGGGTATAAACACCGGGGAAGAAGTAGTACTCCTGCCAGCTCCTCGACAGCGGCTCGACACCGGCGGAATCCCCACGCACAGAAAAACCAGGAACCCCTTCGCCCGTTACCGCCACGCGCACCAAAAGGCCATCGCGCAGGTACCATTCCGCGGGATTGTCCTTCGTTGGTTTCCTGTGATAGACGTGGAATTCGTGCGTCCAACGTTCACCGTTCACGCTCATCGTCGCCTCGACCCTCGCGAACTTTCCAACGCACCACCTGCTGGTCTTACTCTCCACCGATTCGACGACGATGCGGGAGTCGGACGCCGACAGCACGTCGTTCGTCAGGAAGCGCTTGTCGCGGTCCGATAGCGTTATCGACTGCATCCCGAGCGCCGATTCGGCATCGCCGTTGGCAAGGTACGTCAGGTATTGGCGCACAGCATCCTCGGGATTCGTCCGAGGCATATCCATCAGGTGCACGATGCCGAACACAATCACGCCGATGATGATGGCGGCGATTACTCGCACCTTGGTGTCGGCCTTGCGCTGCTTGTCCGAAACGACCGGCGGCGGCGCAGACGACCATCCTCCGACGGGCGTCCCCTCGACTCCCACTCGGCGTGCATGCATGCTGCCTCCCAGTTCAGTCAGACGTTGATCCGCGTCAGGCGTCGACGTCTGTGTCCGTATCGACGACGGGCAGAGCCTTCGTCGGCGGCACGCATGCATCCCCCTGCAGCGCTGGCAGTGACAGGCCGGCGGTCGCGGGGATCTCCTCCGACGACTCAGCAAGCTTACGCGCCACGCGCGACATCGGACGGGACGAGGCCTGGGAGCTTTCCGTCGCTCGATTCATCCTCACACTATTCCTCTCTGGCACCTGTGCCACTCACGTCATCCAACAGCGAGGACGCGGTCCTCGCGGCCCACATCAC
>CAUTGT010000140.1:0-4404 GCA_963537735.1 uncultured Actinomycetaceae bacterium
TTCGACATCATCGAAGAGGCCGAGGCCGTGGCCTCCCCCGGAACCGACGAGTGCCCCGACATGGCACGCACCGACATCGTTCTCGATGGCCTCGGCGTGCGTGCGCGCGGCGCGTGGGCTCCGGCTCCGACGAGCGGCGTCATCGCGCCTGGCATCGTGACGGCGCTGTGCGGCCCCTCTGGCGCGGGAAAGTCGACGATTATCGCATGTTTGCTGGCCGACATGACACCGGATGCAGGTCGTGTCCTGCTGCGGCCGTCGGCCTCGTCCCCCGAAAGCGGCGCGTCCGTCCTGTCGGATATCGACCCCGCCGCGTGGCGTCGCCAGATCTCGTGGGTGCCTCAATCCCCCACGCTGGTACCCGGTACGATCCTGGACAACATGGGCGATCTGCCTTTCGACGACCTGAAAGATGCGGCAGCGGCAACCGGCTTCGATGAGGTCTTGGCCAGTGCCCCCGACGGGTGGAATACCGTCATCGGCTCCGGCGGCGTCGGCCTGTCCGTTGGTCAGCGCCAGCGCCTCGCCCTCACGCGAGCCCTCGCCGCACACTCCCAGGTCGTCATCCTCGACGAGCCCACAGCGCACCTCGATGCCGTCAGCGAAGAGACCGTCGTGCGGGCCATCAACGCGATGCGGGACGCGGGACGCACCGTCATCGTCATCGCGCACCGCGCAGCCATGATGGAGGCAGCTGATGCTGTCATCGACGTTCGCTCGGCCGCTGACGAGGAGGCACGCGCATGAAGCTCTTTCTCACCCGCTCCGAATCCGCTGCGCTGCGCCGATGCATCTCCATGCTCGAAGTCTCGCGCTCGGGTTTCGCTCTGTCGTTGCTTCTCGGCGTCACCGCCCTCAGCGCCGCAATCGCTCTCGGCGGCACCGCCGCCTGGCTCATCGCACGCGCCTCCCAGCAACCCCCGGTGCTCTACCTGACGGTCGCCGCGACCTCGGTTCGCCTCTTTGGTGTCTCGCGTGCCCTCGCTCGCTACCTGTCGCGCCTCGCTTCCCACAAGGTGGCGCTGACGGGCATGGATAACCTGCGCAACAACCTCTACGACGAGTTGGCCGGAGCCCCCGGAACGAAGCTTTCCACGCTGCGCCGAGGCGATCTCATGACCCGCGCGGGAGCCGACGTTGACGAGGTCGGCAACGTCGTCGTCAAGACTCTCCTGCCGGCTCTTGTCGCGGCAATCGTCGGCGTGGGGACGGTCGGCGTCATCACGATCATCTCTCCGGCGGCCGGCATCATCCTCGCGATCAGCCTCATCGTATCGGGCGTCATCGCCCCGGCCCTCATCGCCCGCTCGGTGCGCCTGGCCGAGAGCCAGGGTGCCGACGCGCGCACCGACATCGCGGCGACCTCGCTCGCGATCCTCGAGGGCGCTACCGAGCTGTCCATGGCGGGCACGCTGGAGCGCGCACGCCGCTCTCTCAGCGAGTCCGAGGCCGCCCTGAGCGCCGCTCTGGCCCGCTCGGCGCGCCTGTCCGCGTTCGCGCGCGGCCTCGACGTGTGCGCGATGGGCGTCGCGGTGATCGGCGCCCTCCTGATCGGGATCCCGCAGACGACCTCGGAGGTCCTCGCGCAGGTCCTCCTGGCCGTCATCGTCCTCGTCCCGCTATCCGCCTTCGAGGGAGTCGCTGAGCTGACGCCCGCCGCCGCCCAGCTCGTGCGCAGCGCCCAGGCCGCGACGCGCATCTGTTCGCTCCTGGACGAGGAGGCACCGGCGCAGCCCCACGACATCCCGGAGGGACCCACCGTCATCGAGGCACGCGATCTCGCCATCGGTTGGCCGGGCGGGCCAACGCTCGCAACGGGTATTTCGCTGACGCTTCGCCCGGGATCGTCCCTCGCGATCGTCGGGCCCTCGGGCATCGGCAAGACGACGCTGTTGGCGACCCTCACAGGCATCATCCCGCCCAAGTCAGGCAGTGCTCTGATCAACGGCGTTCCCGCGTGGGGAGCCGATCGCGACCAGCTCACCTCTCGCGTCACGATGACGGCGGAGGACGCGCACGTCTTCGCCACCACCATCTACGAAAACCTGCGGGTCGCCCGCGCATCCCTCACCCGGGACGAGGCCTCGGAACTGCTGTCCCGAGCCGGCCTCGCGCAGTGGGTCCAGTCCCTGCCCGATGGCCTCGACACCGTGATCGGCTCCGGAGGCACGACCGTATCCGGCGGCGAACGTCGCCGCCTTCTCATGGCCAGGGCGCTTGCCGCGCCCGCTCCGATCATGGCTGTCGACGAGGCCTCCGAGCACCTCGATGCGGCGACGGCTGACCGCCTCATGGAAACACTCCTGACGCGTTCAGCCGAGCGGGCTACCCTGGTGGTCACCCACCGCTTGAGTGCCCTGGACCAGGCCGACCACGTCATCGTCTTGGCTGCGCCCGAGCCCGGCCAGTGCGCGACGATCGCTGCGCGCGGCACACACGACGAGGTCCTACAGGCCCTCCCCGCCTACCGGTGGGCCCTCGACCAGGAGGAACAATGAGCACCGACTCCACTGACTTCACGCTGCTGCAAGCGGCCCTGGACCTCACCAGTTCCCTGGACTTGAAGGCGGGCCTGCAGAACTTCGTGGACCAGGCATGCGCCTTGACGTCCTCTCCGCACGCCACGCTCTCAGTCCTGGACACGTGGGGGGCCACCACCCTGCAACTCGAGTTCCACGAGGACGGCCCGATCCCCGAGGTGCCCGAGTCTCTCATGACGGCGATTCCCGCGAGCGTGCCTCTCCTCGTCAACTCGCCGTCGGACGCACCCGACCTTGATCTGCCCGCTTCCACTCCCCCGTTCCTGGGCGTCTCGATCCTCGTACACGAGCAGGTCTACGGACGCCTGTACCTGTGTGGGAAGGCGGGCGGGTATTCGTCCGCCGATGCCGCCGTCCTCAGCGCGCTCGCACCCGCCGCTGGCATCGCCGTTGAAAACGCGCACCTGTACGCGGACTCCAAGCGCACCGAGCGGTGGATCAGCGCCTCTCAGTCGCTGACGACCACCATGCTGGAGGGCGCCGATGAGGAGGAGGCGCTCGAGCTCATTGCCAAGACCGTGCGCGAAGTGTCCCACGCGGACACCGCCATCATCGTCCTGCAGTCCGTCGGCGACACGTGGGCTGCCGAAATCGTCGACGGAAAGAACGCATCGAGCCTCCTGGGCATCACGTTCCCTCCGGAGGGACGCGCAATGAGCGTGTTGCACGAAGGTACCGGCATGATTGTGGACTCGATGTCGCGCGCGCAGACGATGCGCGTCCCCCAGCTGGCGGCGTTTGGATCGGCCCTCTACGCGCCCCTGCGTTCACGTGGCGTGTCGTCCGGTGTTCTCATTCTGCTCCGTCAGATAGGCGCCCCCGAGTTCGACAGTTCCGAGCTTTCGCTCGCGGAATCCCTCGCTTCCCAGGCCACTCTGGCTCTCGAACTGGCCTCGGCTCGCCACGCGCAGGACGTTGCCGCTCTGCTGGACGAGCGCGACCGTATCGGGCGCGACCTCCACGACTTTGCCATCCAGCAGCTGTTTGCGACCGGCATGGCCCTGGATGCGGCCAAGCAGAAGGTCGCTGCGGGCCAGACGGACCCGGCTGCCCTCGAGTCCCTCATCGATTCCTCGCTCGCCTCAATCGACGAGGCCGTGCGTCAGATCCGCACGATCGTGCACAACCTACGCGAGCGCGACAAGGCCGTCGGCCTGGTGGAGAGAATCCGCCGCGAATCATCACTGACGCGTTCAGCCCTCGGTTTTGCGCCCTCGCTGCTCATCACGCTTGACGGCAGCGCCATCAACTCGGACCTGGATAACGAGCTCATCGTCATCGACGAGTTCGACGGTCGCGTCGACCCGGACCTGTCCGACGATGTCGTTGCGATCGTGCGCGAAGGCCTGTCTAATATCGCCCGCCACGCCCACGCGACCGCAGCGGCCGTGTGCGTCGATGTGTCGGGGCGGGGCAAATCGGGGCGCGTGCGCATCACGATCACCGACGACGGTCGTGGCATCGACCCATCACGTACCCGCAACTCCGGCTTGGCAAACATGGCGGAACGTGCACGACGACACCGCGGCTCGTTCGATGCCGGCAGCGGCGAGGGCGGGGTGGGCACCCAGATCCGGTGGATCGCTCCGCTTGAGGGCTGACCAGACGCACACGCACAACACGACGGTGGGGGTGGACGTTCCGATTGGAACTCCACCCCCACTGCGTGCGGACGGGAGTTGTTATCTCCCGGCTCTCAGCTGAGCGTCAGCCCAGCCAGCGTCCGTCACTGCCGAAGGTGTACCAGCGCCACCCAATCCAGTGGCCGCCCGTGTACATGTCACCTCCGGTCCCGAAGTAGTACCAGGCGCCGCCGATCTGCTGCCAGCCGGTGGCCATCTGGCCCGAGGCACCGAAGTAGTAC
>CAUTGT010000141.1:0-4397 GCA_963537735.1 uncultured Actinomycetaceae bacterium
TGGAGGTGGGCACGGGCGCGGGCGTGTCCGGCCTGTGGCTGCTGGACGGCATGGCCACCGACGGCGTCCTCACGACGATCGACTCCGAGTCTGAGCTGCTGGGCCACGCGCGCCGCAACTTCGCTGCCGCCGGCCTGTCGTCGCATCGCACGCGCCTCATCGCCGGGCGCGCCCTCGATGTGTTGCCGCGCATGGCTGCTCGCGGCTACGACATGGTTGTCCTGGACGGCGACCTGGAGGAAACCCCGCAGTACCTCGATCACGCGGTGCGCATCCTGCGTCCCGGTGGAACGATCGCTTTCGTGCACGCCCTGTGGCGCGACCAGGTGGCTGACCCCGCGCGCCGCGACGCGCTCACCGTCGTCGCCCGCGAGGTCGTCAACTACCTGCGCGACTCCGACGAGTTCGTTCCCGCGCTGCTGCCCGTCGGCGACGGCCTGGCGGTTGCCGTCAAGCGCTGAGCGCCCCATTCACATCACAGAGAAGCGGCGGAACAGGAGATCCTGTTCCGCCGCTTCGTCACTATCTGTCAGATGGCCGCTCCGAGAGCTTCGGCGAGTTCCGCCGCCTCCTGTGCGTTCAGCTCGATGACGAGCCGCCCGCCCCCTTCGCTGGGAATTCGCATAACGATACCGCGCCCTTCGGCGCTGACTTCGAGGGGTCCGTCCCCCGTGCGAGGCTTCATTGCTGCCATGAGAGTACTCCTTCTCAGAGTTATGCCCGCGCCTCCTCAGGCGGGGTAACACACCTATTTTACCGGATAAGCGCCAATTTTCCTTAACACCTCGCAAAGAGTAATCAAAGGAAAATAAGCCAACCGATTAATTAGGCGCGCGATAACAGGAGTTTGACAGAACATACCACCCGCATAAAGGGCGTACAACTACTAGGCACCCGTCGCTAGGCGCACCGCTTCCTCCGGGTCATCCACGACGCGCAGCAGGTCCACGTCGCCGGGCGAAATCATGCCGGCATCGACCATCGAGGAGCGGATCCAATCCACCAGGCCCGACCAGTAGTCGGTCCCCACGAGGACCACCGGGAAGGAACGGATCTTCCCCGTCTGCACGAGAGTCGTGGACTCGAAGAGCTCATCCATGGTCCCGAATCCCCCGGGCATCACGATAAATCCCTGCGAGTACTTGACGAACATGGTCTTACGGGCGAAGAAGTAGCGGAAGTTGACGCCCAGGTTCACCCATTGGTTCAAGCCCTGCTCGTGGGGCAGCTCGATTCCCAGGCCGATCGACGTGCCGCCAGCCTCCCAGGCGCCGCGGTTCGCGGCCTCCATCATCCCGGGACCGCCGCCCGTGATGACCGCGTAGCCACGATCCACGAGGAGCTCCCCAATGTGCTGGGCGCACGCGTAGAGGGGCTCATCGGGGCGGGTGCGGGCGGACCCGAAGACAGAGATCGCGGGGCCAACTTCCGCGAGGGCCTCGAAGCCCTCGACAAACTCGGACTGGATGCGCAGGACCCGCCACGGGTCCTCGTGCTTCCAATCCGCGCTCTGGTCGGATTGGAGCAGCGATGCGTCCGCAGTCATGCGCGGGATCTGGTCGCCTCGCAGGACGACGGATCCGCGGCGGTAGGTGTTCGTCGGCTTGGTCATGGTCATGCCTCCCTGTGTGGTGCCGGCGTCGGTGCCGGCTGCGCGAGCACGAACGCGCGCAGCGTGTCGTGCACCTTCACGATATCGGATACGGGCGTATGTTCGTCGCGCGTGTGCGCCAAGAGCGGGTCGCCGGGACCGAAGTTCATGGCGGGCACGCCGACCTGGGTGAAGCGCGCGACGTCGGTCCAGCCGACCTTCGCGCTGAGCCGCAGCTCCTCTCCCCGCGTGGCCGCGACCTGGCGGGCGACCGACAGGAAGCGCTGGGCGACATCAGAGTCAGCGCCCGGCCTGGCACCCTCACACAGGTCGTCGACCTCGATCGTGGCACCCGTGCCCTCGAAGAGGCCGCGCACCCACTCCAGGGCATCGTCGGCGCGCATTGAGGGCGCGAAGCGGTAGTTGACGGTCATCGAGGCAGCCTCAGGGATCACGTTGTTGGCGATGCCGCCCTCGACGCGCACGACCGACAGGGATTCGCGGAATTCAAGGCCATCGACCGTGACGAGGGGGTTGCCGTAGGCGGCGATGCGCTCGATGACGGGGGCCATCGCGTGGATCGCATTGACGCCCATCCACGCGCGCGCCGAGTGGGCGGCACACCCCGGGAAGTGCGCGATGACACGCAGCGTGCCGTTGCAGCCGCCTTCCACGTGGGCGGCAGTGGGCTCGCCCAGCAGCGCCAGGTCACCGGCGAGCCACTCGGGGTGGTTGCGCTGGACGCGCCCCAGGCCGTTGAGGTGGGAGGCGACCTCCTCGTGGTCGTAGAAGATCCAGGTGACGTCGGTGCTCAGCGCGGCCTCGTCGCCTCCGCTCAGGACCGCTCCAACCTCGCAGGCGAGCGCGAGCGCCGCCGCGCAGCCTCCGAGCATGTCGACCGACCCGCGACCCCACAGGACCGCGGCCCCGTCGCGCTCCTCCAGGCGACCGGGAACGTTGTCGGCGATGGGAACCGTGTCGAGGTGCCCGGCGAGAACCACGCGCTGGCCGAGGCCAAGCCGGGTTCGCGCGCACACGGCGTCCCCGTCGCGCAGGATTTCCAGGGAGGGGACCGATCCGAATCCGGCGCCGCGCAGGGCCGCCTCGACGGCGTCAGCCAGGGGCCCTTCGTCTCCCGACACCGAGGGAATGTCGATCATCTGCCGCGTGAGCTCGACCGGGTCCGTCAGGTTCGTCAGCTGCATGGTTCCTCCTTCGTGGATGCCTCCAGGATAGCGGCGCACTCCCCCACCTGCGTCCCTCCTCCGCTTCCCGGGGGCGAGCCCCGGCCTCGTTCCTGATACCCGTTTTGCGCGGACCACCCGAGGTGTTACCCTCAGCACATGACACGCTGTGCTAGCCCGTCGCTGTTTGCGGGTATCGCTTCTTTCCTGTCCGCGCGAACCGGCGGCCGTTTCCGCCTGATCATCGGCTACGAAACCCCTGAGAATCAGGACGCGGCGCGCGACGGCGCGGCGATCATCGAAGCATCCGGCGGGCACGCCCTGCTCATGCCGCGCGCGCTCCCCGCTCCCCTGACGGCGTTTTCGGTGCGCATGGTCATGGCGGACGGGGCCGTGTACGTTCGCGCGTCGGGCGAGGCGCTCATCTACCTGGGTGGGCGCGCAATCGACCGCTTGCGCGAGGGCGCGCTGGCCCCCGACGCTGAGCTGGCCCTCATCGACGAGGCCGTGGCCGCGTGCTGCGACGACTCCTCCATCCCCCGTTCGCAGGGAGGCTGGGAGTCCGTGGGCGACGGAATGATCGGAGCGTACGTGGACCGCTGCGCATCGCGCATCGCCTCCCTGGAGGCTCCCGCCGCACGTGTGGCCTCCGTATCGGTCGACGAGGCCTCGGGACTGCTGGCGGCTCTCCTGGAGCGCCTGGGTGTGCCGGTCGTCGAGGAGGGCGCCGCTCTCTCGCTGAGCATTTCCACGGATGGGCGCGCCCTGAGGGCCTCGGTGCCCGAGGAGCGGGTCCGCACCGCGCTGGCGGGGGCGCTCAGCACCTCTCCCGCCGCTCCCACCGGCCCGGGCCTGTACTGCGTGGACCCGGCTTTCGTGCTGGACGCGGACGGCCTGTGCGCGGGCGCAGCGCTGGCAGTGCTGGGAGCCTGAGACCTCATGAGTTGTGCCCCGGGGACGCGTCCCCGGGGCACTGTCGTCTGCGCAGTCAGCTCACACGTCGAAGGGCGTGGAGATGACCATGCCACCCGTCTCAATCTGGCCGGCCATGTCGGACAGGCCCAGCTTGAGCTCGGATGACAGCATCGGCGTGTATGCACCGAAGCCGGTGAGGATCACGCCACCCGAGGCCAGGGACACCGGCACGACGGAGGCCTTCTCACCCGCGGAGGCCTGGGCGATGAGGGTGTCCATCGCGGCCTTGTAATCCACGACGACGCCCGTCAGCACGGGAGCGCCGATGGCGGAGCGGACCTCGTCGGAGATCTGGATGTAGCTAAACGCGTCCGCGAAGGACTGCGTGTCCACCTGCTGCACCGCCGGGGCGCCGGACTGGCCGGACATCGGCGCGGTCTCAGCCGACTGGGCCTCGTCGCGGGTCAGGCCCTTCAGGTCGTTCTTCGTCAGGCCAGACCACACGAGGCGCACCGTCGGGTTGGCGGCCTCGGTGACGGCGCGCGCGGCACCCTCGTTGGCCTCGCCAGCGAAGGGGGCGATGATGTCGGCGCCCTGAGCGATTGCGTCGGCGGTCGCCGTGCGCACCTCGTCGGCGCTGCCCGCGTAGGTTCCGTCGCTCGTCACGGGGTTCCAGCCGAGCACCGTGATCGACGTGCCGTTGGCCA
>CAUTGT010000142.1:0-4375 GCA_963537735.1 uncultured Actinomycetaceae bacterium
GAGCAGGCCTCGCTCCCCGAGCGAATCGCCGAGGCCCGCGAACGCCTCGCGGAAGAGCTGACGGATCTGGAGCGCGCGAAGTCCGAGCTGACCAGCATCTCGGCGCTCTACCCTGCGCAGATGCTCGCCTCCCTCCAGGACAACCCCGAGCAGGCCGAGGCGCTCCTCACCTCGGCACGCAGCGCGCTCGACACCGCGGAGGCCTCCGCCCCCACCGACCGCGCGCACGCTGCGAGCGCCCTCGACACTGCCCTGCGCGCCCTGACGATGGCCAACCACCAGACCGACGCGATCTTCTCAGCAAAGTCCGACCTGGACGCGATCCGTGATCGGCTCGTCGCGGCGATTAGCTCGATTTCGTCGGACATCACCGACGTCAACGAACTAAACACGGATCCAGCGGTGTTCAACCCGCTGGTGGCCGACGCTCACGCGGCCATTGCCGAGGCCCAGGCGGCCCTGGCGAACACGGGCGATCCGCTCGCAGCCCTCGAGCACCTGCGCATGTCCGAGGCCACCCTGGACGCGGCACTCGAGCCGCTGCGTACCAAGGAGGAGGCCTACGAAAAGGCTCGCACGGCCGCCGAGGCGCAGATTTCGCTGGCTGAGTCCGCTGTCTCCCAGGCCCAGCGTTACGTGCAGGGCCGACGTGGAGCCATCGATCTGGAGCTGCGTTCGACCCTGAACAACGCTGAGACCGCCCTGAGCACCGCCCGCCGGTCGCTCGAGGACGATCCCGAGGCCGCGTCGACGCACGCAATGAACGCACGCGCCCTCGCCGACAGCGTCATGGCGACCCCCATCCAGAACTTCGGTGGGTCGTGGGGGCAGCCCACCACGGGCAACGGGTCCTACACGGGATCCTCCCTGGGCGACTTCCTCCTGTGGTCGACGCTGTTCTCGAGTTCCGGTTCGCACCACCGAGACGACTTCGATCCCTTCCACAGCGGCTCCAGCTCGTCCGGGTCCGGATGGTCTTTCGCTTCCGGCGGCGGCTCCGACTGGGGCTCGAGCTCGAGCAGCTCCGACTGGGGTTCGGGCGGCTGGTCCTCCGCCTCCGGTAGCTTCTGAGCCATCGAGCCACGCAGCAGAGGTTTATCGCTTCACCGACGAGCAGGAGGCACCGTGTCACGGATCCGACGCCTGGGCTTCGCAGCCATCGTGATGGCTGCGATGCTGGTCGGCGGCGCGCCCGCATTTGCGACCGAGCCGCTCACCACGAGCGGACACGTCACCGATCCCGACGGCTTCCTGAGCGACGATGAGCGCACCCGACTTGAGAGCGAAGCAGAATCGCTGCGTTCCACCTACGGCACAATTATCGACGCAGTCGTTATCCCCAATTTCTCCGACCAGGAACCGGCCGTTTGGTGCCAGGCCACCCTCGAGAAATCACGGACTGCGGAAAAGGGCATCCTCTACGTTGTTTCCTACGAGGATGGCACAGACTCCTACTGCGCAGATGCACAATTCGCTCGAAACCTGACAACGGACCCGTCCCTCAAGTCCACCTTCGACGACGCCCTGGCGAGCGCTCGAAACAACTACACATCGAGCCCGTTGACCGCCGACGCGGTGAGCGCCGGCATCAGCTCTTTTATCAGCGATATAGACACCGCCTCCTACATTCACGCGCACGTGCATCAGCACAACGTCACGATGCAGCACGGGCAGGACAGTAGAAACGAGGACGACACACCCCGCATCGCCATCATTTGCGTCATCGCGGGCGGGTTACTCATCCTTACCCTTTTTCTCAAGCTGCGGTCCAAGCTGCGCGAACAAGAGCAAGACGACGGACGCGACACGAAATCCGCGGACCTCACCCCTCTCGTTGACCCTGTGAGGCGCGAAGCCTTGAGGGTCGCCGCGGAAGCACGGCGGCGCCTCTCGGAGGCCGAGGAACAGGTCCGCGCCGCCGAAGAGGACTGGAACTTTGCTCGCGCCCAGTTCGGTAGCGCTGCGGCTGACGAGTACGGACGTCGCCTCGAGGCGGCGAAGGCGGCTGTTGCACGCGGCCTCGACAGCCACAAACAGATCGAGCAAACCCCTGACTCTCACGCCAAACGTCGCCTCGCCACAACGATCACGGAGGACCTCGACAAGAACCTGCCGCCCCTGCAGGACGCGCGCAAGGAGTTCGCCGCACAACGCGAGAAGCGCTCATCGCTTCCCACGCAGCTTGCCGACGCTCGCGAACGTCTCGTCGAGGAGCTCGCCGATCTGGAGCGCTCGAAGGAAGAGCTCTCCAGCATCGCGGGCCTCTACCCCGAATCTATGCTCGCTTCACTCCAGGACAATCCGCAGCGCGCGGAACAACTGCTGGAGTCCGCTCGCATGGCATTGGAGACGGCCGGCGCGCATCTCGACACCGACGCCACCCGCGCAGCCTCCGCGCTCGATACCGCCCAGCGCGCACTGACCATGGCCAATACACAGACTGACGCGATCTTCTCCGCGAAGACCGATCTTGACGAGTTCCGCGAGAGGCTCACCGTTTCCATCGGATCCGTATCCGCCGCCCTGTCGGACGCGAAGCAGCTCGATCCCTCCGACGCTTTCTCTCCGCTTCTGGACGAGGCCGAGGCCGCCATTGCCAGGGGACAGCGCGCGCTGGTCAGCGACGAGGATCCCCTCGGTGCGCTCGAATACCTTCGCGACATCGAGCTTCGAATGGATGCGGTGCTCGCTCCGCTCATGACTCAGGAACAGGCAACGCGCAAGGCCAAAGAGACCGCCCAACGCCATATTCGAGACGCTGATGCTGCCCTCGCCTGGGCTCGCAAGTACCTGAAGGACCACGAGGGTTCGGCTCTCCTCGACGTGAACAAGCTGATGAGCGAAGCCGAGCAGGCGATGACCGAGGCACGCGAGGCCCTCGACAAGGACCCTCTGCAAGCAAGCGCGGCAGCCTCGAGGGCCACCGCGCTCACCAACCGCGCACTTGCTGCACCAGGGCGACGATAGAGGAGGTTGACGCGGATTCCCCGCCACATGACGCTGACAACCATGACCACGGTGCCCACGCCCCCAACGCAGGGTATCGGCACACCACGAACTTAATTACCACCTGCACGCGACCGTCACGTACACTGGTCTCACAGCACCAGAATGTGATGTAAGATACATGATATTGGAGACGTCATGCCCCACTATGGTGTATCTTGATCTGTTCGCCACTAACCGAGGAGGATCACATGCCACGGATTCGAGAAACTCGAGCTCGTACGCACTGTGGAAGCCAGGCTGGACGCCTCGCTCGATCCGCTTCGCCATGGGTGGCACCACTCGGGAGACGCGCACTCAGCGTCATGGCAGCCCTCTCCCCCACACACACTGACCCGACGACCAGCTTGGGCGACACGTAGCCCACCCACCAATCGCGCGAGGCCTCATCTCGCTCACAACCCGCGCGCACGCGCACCAACCCACAACGCGCAGACGCGCACCACCTCAAAGGAGAACATCATGGCCGAAAAGCAGACGATCCTGGGCCGCATTGCTCAGCTCGCCAAGGCGAACATCAACGCGCTCCTCGACAAGGCCGAGGACCCGCAGAAGATGATCGACCAGCTCATCCGCGACTACACCAACTCGATCATCGAGGCCGAGAACGCGATCGCTCAGACCCTGGGCAACCTGCGCATGGCCGAGCGTGACTACGAGGAAGACGTCAAGGCTGCTGCCGACTGGGGCCAGAAGGCCGCTGCGGCTTCCGCGAAGGCCGACTCCCTGCGCGCCGCTGGCGACGAGGCCGGAGCCGACAAGTGGGACAACCTGGCCAAGGTTGCCCTCGGCAAGCAGATCCAGTTCGAGAACGAGATCAAGACCGAAGAGCCTGCTCTCGCCACTCAGCGTGACGTGGCCGAGCGCCTCAAGAACGGCCTCGCTCAGATGAAGGACAAGCTCTCCGAGCTCAAGACCCGCCGCGACCAGCTGATCGCGCGCGAGAAGACCGCCAAGGCTCAGGCTCAGGTCACGGAGGCCCTCGGCTCCATCAACATCCTGGACCCCACGAGCGAGCTCGGCCGCTTCGAGGACCGCGTGCGTCAGCAGGAGGCCCTCGCCCAGGGCAAGATGGAGCTGGCCGCCTCCTCGCTGGACGCCCAGTTTGCTGAGCTCCAGACCGACTCTTCGCAGGTGGAGATCGAGGCTCGCCTGGCCGCCCTGAAGGGCAACAACACGCAGGCATGAGCGGACGCGGCGACGCCGCACTCATAGACAGGCCGGGCGGCCCCGCGAGGGGCCGCCCGGTTCGTCATGTCGGTGGCAACGCGCCCGCTCGCGGACGCACGGCCAGGGTTTACAGGAAGGACATCGGATCGAAGTCGTCGATGTCGATGATGTGGAGCCTGGGCAGGCGCACCTGGAAGGC
>CAUTGT010000143.1:0-4342 GCA_963537735.1 uncultured Actinomycetaceae bacterium
ACATGCGCTTGATGGCGTTGTCGGCGGAGGCGGCAAGATCCGACGCGTGCTCGAATGCGAGAGTCGCGGATGCGGCTCGTGCGGTGGGCTTCGTCAAGGTTGTCATCTGTGCGTCTTCCTTCTACTTCATCAAACTCAAATGCTGCATGTCGGTTAGAGGCGGAAAATCCGCTCTAGACTGGGGCGTTTACTAGGTAAACATCCCTGGCGCAACTCAGTCACCGTTAGGTGTTAACCCTAGTCTATCCACATGGTTAGCTTGGTTGCTAACCAAAGGGTTAAGTACAAGCGAAAAAAGGCTGTGATTTCGTACACCTGGCGAGTTGTGCACGTCAGATCTGAACGTTGCATGACCAGCTGGTAGCTTGCTGACACCTTGGCAGAATGCGCGGAAAACCGCCGAGCGATAGACTGGTCAGCGTGTCGTGACTGGCGAACAGGTGGGCCACCACCGGGGAGCGACGCGTCGGCATCGATAGCCGCCCGCCTGGGCTAGAGGCCACTGCCAACCATCATCGGATGATCAATAGGAGAACCCCATGGATTCCCTCAATGACATGACACTTGCGCAGCTGGATCCTGAGATTCAGGCCGTTCTGGATGCCGAGCTTGGTCGCCAGCGTGACACCCTCGAGATGATCGCCTCGGAGAACTTCGTGCCGCGCGCCGTCCTCGAGGCGCAGGGCTCGGTCCTCACCAACAAGTACGCCGAGGGCTACCCGGGCCGCCGCTACTACGGTGGCTGCGAGTTCGTGGACGTCGCGGAGTCTCTCGCCATCGAACGCGCGAAGCAGGTCTTCGGCGGCGACTACGTGAACGTTCAGCCCCACGCCGGTGCGCAGGCCAACGCCGCTGCACTCATGGCCATGGCGAACGTCGGCGACCCGATCCTCGGCCTGTCGCTGGCCCACGGCGGGCACCTGACCCACGGCATGCGCCTGAACTTCTCGGGCAAGAACTACAAGGCCGTCGCCTACGAGGTTGACCGCGAGACCATGCGCATCGAGCCTGAGAAGGTTCGTGAGGCTGCCCTTGCGGAGCGTCCGCGCGTCATCATCGCCGGCTGGTCCGCCTACCCGCGTCACCTCGACTTCCAGGCCTTCCGCGACATCGCGGACGAGGTCGGCGCAGCCCTCTGGGTGGACATGGCTCACTTCGCGGGCCTCGTGGCTGCGGGTCTGCACCCGAACCCCGTCCCCTTCGCCGATGTGGTGACGACGACCGTCCACAAGACTCTGGGTGGTCCTCGTTCCGGCATGATCCTGTCCTCGCGCGGCGAGCAGTGGGGCAAGAAGCTCAACACTGCCGTGTTCCCCGGCCAGCAGGGCGGCCCCCTCATGCACGCGATTGCCGCGAAGGCCATCGCCATGAAGGTCGCGCAGACCGACGAATTCAAGGATCGCCAGCGCCGCACCCTCGAGGGCGCGCAGATCATCGCTGAGCGCCTGGGCGCTGATGATGCGAAGAAGGCCGGCATCAAGCTGGTCACGGGCGGCACCGACGTGCACCTCGTCCTCGTTGACCTGGTCGACTCCGAGCTCAACGGTCAGCAGGCCGAGGATCTGCTGCACGAGGTCGGCATTACCGTCAACCGCAACGCCGTCCCCTTCGACCCGCGTCCGCCGGCCGTCACCTCGGGCCTGCGTATCGGCACCCCCGCCCTCGCGACGCGTGGCTTCGACGCCGAGGACTTTGCCGAGGTTGCCGACATCATCGGCACGACCCTGTCCCAGGGTGCCTCCGGCGGCAATGTTGAGGTGGACGCCCTGCGCGCTCGCGTCAAGAAGCTGACGGACAAACACCCGCTGTACGCCGGGCTCTGATCGTGAGGGCTCCCTGGGAGGGCCCCGCGGGGGTCCTGGATGGAAAGGCGACCGCTGCCGCCATTAAGGCGGAGCTGAAGGAGCGCGTCGATCGTCTGCGCGAGGCCGGGGTTGTCCCGGGCCTCGGCACGATCCTCGTCGGTGAGGACCCCGGGTCCGTTGCCTACGTCGCCGGCAAGCACCGCGATTGCGCGCAGATTGGCGCCGAGTCGATCCGCGTGGATCTGCCCGCCGATGCGACACAGGAGCAGGTGGAGGCCGCGATTGATCAGCTCAACGCAGACCCCGCCTGCACGGGCTACATCGTGCAGCTGCCCCTGCCGCGCGGAATCGATACGAACGCCGTCCTGGAGCGTATCGACCCCGCGAAGGACGCGGACGGCCTGCATCCGATGAACCTCGGACGCCTCGTGCTGCGAGGCTCCGGGCCCATCGATTCGCCTCTGCCGTGCACGCCGCGCGCGGTCATCGAGCTCATGGAACGCCATGGAATTGACCTGGCCGGCAAGAACGTGTGCGTCATCGGTCGAGGCGTGACCGTGGGCCGTTCGATTGGCCTGCTGCTCATGCGCAAGGAAGTGAACGCGACGGTGGACGTGTGCCACACGGGCACGACCGACCTGGCTGATCACGTGCGCCGCGCGGACGTCATCGTGGCGGCGGCGGGATCCGCTGGGATCATTACTCGCGACATGGTGGCCCCCGGCGCCATCGTCCTCGACGTTGGTGTGAGCCGCGTGCAGGGTGAGGACGGTAAGGCTCGTCTGATGGGTGACGTTGCGGACGGCGTGGATGAGGTGGCCAGCTGGCTCAGCCCCAACCCCGGCGGCGTTGGCCCGATGACTCGGGCGCTCCTCGTGACGAATGTCGTTGAGGCTGCCGAACGTCAGGCCGGAATCAGCGCGAACTGACAGGTGTGCGTGGCCTCGGCACATGTGACGGTCGCGCGCGAATACTGCGGAGGCGCGGTGAGGATATCCATTCCTCGCCGCGCCTCCTCGTTCATCTAGACTGAAGAAAACTCTTGTTTAAGGAGAAAACGATGACTCTGACGGTGACCACCGTGAACCTGAACGGCATCCGCGCCGCCCACAAGCGTGGCTTCCTCGACTGGCTGGAGGGGGCCGACACGGATGTGCTGCTCATGCAGGAGGTGCGCGCGCCCGAGGAGATCTCCCGCGAGATCATGGGCGAGGCCTGGGATAGCGTGTGGGTTCCCTGCCGCATCAAGGGGCGTGCGGGCGTGGGCGTGGCGGTGCGACGCGGGCGAGCGGTCCTGGAAGGCGAGCCCCGCCTGGTTCTCGACGATGCCGAGACGGACGTGGACTCGGGCCGCTGGCTCGAGGCCGTCGTGCGCCCCGAGGGCGGCGAGACTCCCGTGCGAGTGGTCTCCGCCTACTTCCACTCGGGCGAGAAGGATACTCCCAAGCAGGAGGCCAAGATGGCGCACCTGCCGCGCATCGGTGCGCGCATGGCCGAGCTCCTCGCCGAGGAGGCCGCCGGCGGCATCTCCTCCCTCGTGTGCGGCGACTTCAACGTCGTGCGCTGCGAGGCGGACATCAAGAACTGGAAGCCGAACCACAACAAGCGCGCCGGCGTCCTCGACGAGGAGATTGCCTTCCTCAACCAGTGGGTGGACGAGGGCTGGTGTGACACCGTGCGCGACCTGGCCGGCGACGTGCAGGGCCCCTACTCGTGGTGGTCGTGGCGCGGCCAGGCCTTCGTCAACAACGCGGGCTGGCGCATCGACTACCAGTACGCGACGCCCGCCCTGGGCGAGCGCGCGCGTTCCTTCGAGATCGGCCGCGCCGACGAGTACGCGGAGCGCTTCTCGGATCATGCACCGGTCTCGGTGACCTACGAGATCTGACGTTTCTTCGACGAGGCCGCGGCCTGGGAGTCGTGCCCGGGCCGCGGCCTTTCGTGTATGCGGGTGGCCACGGCCTTTCATGTCTGCGGGCGACCTGTTGTATGAGCTGTGGCACCGTTTTCCAAAGTTTCGCACGTAATTCGTTTGGATGAAGTTTCAATAATCGCTGGAAACGTTGTAATTCCAACAATGCGACTTCAAAATTTGAAGTAGTCGCGAGGGAATTACGTGCGGAATTGGTGGGGGCTGGCTGACGTGCTCGTCGATGAGCGGGCTGTCCCCGGGGCCGATGCGCATCCGGATAGGTAACGAACATCCGGATAGGTAACGAACATCTGGATAGCTTAATAACCTATCCGGATGTGCATAACCTATCCACGTGCGCGCAACCTATCCGGATAATGCTCCGAGAATGGGGCCGTGGGTCCTGGTGGTGCTTGCAGATGGTGGTGTGGCTTGGGCTGGCTACTCGCAGCCGCAAGCCACGCCGGTGTGGAAGGCGCCGGAGGGTCCGGAGGGCCTGGCTGCGGTGCCCGTGGGCGGTGGCAGGGCCTGGCCGGGCTTCGAGACGACGCGCCGAGCGAAGCTCGCGGCGTGGAGGGCGCCGGAGGGACCGGAGGGCACGGGCGGGCTTCGAGGCGCGGCGCCG
>CAUTGT010000144.1:0-4303 GCA_963537735.1 uncultured Actinomycetaceae bacterium
GACAATGGGACGATAAGGAGGTTAACGACTTCACGGAGGTTCACGTGCCCATCCCCACGCCCGCGCAGCAGGCGCAGATTTGCCCGGCTCATACCCCGCAGGGGCAGATCCGTAACTTCTGCATCATTGCCCATATTGATCATGGGAAGTCGACGCTCGCGGACCGCATGCTCCAGCTGACCGGCGTCGTCGAGGCGCGCGAGATGCGCGACCAGTACCTCGATCGCATGGACATCGAGCGCGAGCGCGGCATCACGATCAAGAGCCAGGCGGTGCGCATGCCGTGGGCATACGAGGGGACCCCCTACGCGCTCAACATGATCGACACGCCCGGTCACGTGGACTTCACGTACGAGGTCTCCCGCTCCCTGGCCGCGTGCGAGGGCGCGGTCCTCCTCATCGACGCCGCGCAGGGCATCGAGGCCCAGACGCTCGCGAACCTGTACCTGGCTCTCGAGAATGACCTCGCGATCATCCCGGTTCTCAACAAGATCGACCTGCCGGGCGCGCAGCCCGAAAAGTACGCGCACGAGGTCGCCCAGCTGATCGGCTGCGACGAGAGCGAGGTCCTGAAGGTCTCCGGCAAGACCGGCGAGGGCGTCGAGGAGCTCCTCGATCGCATCGTCGAGGTCGTCCCCGCCCCCGAGGGTAACCTCGACGCCCCGACGCGCGCGATGATTTTCGACTCCGTGTACGACACGTACCGCGGCGTCGTCACCTACGTGCGTGTCGTGGATGGCGTGCTGTCGACCCGTCAGCGCGTGCGCATGATGTCCACGGGCGCCACCCACGAGCTCCTGGAGCTGGGCGTCATTTCGCCCGAGCCGAAGCCTGAGGAGGGCATCGGTGCCGGCGAGGTCGGTTACCTGATCACGGGCGTGAAGGATGTGCGCCAGTCCCGCGTCGGCGACACTGTCACCAGCCAGGTGCGCGGCGCGACCGAGGCTCTCGAGGGCTACCGCGACCCGAACCCGATGGTCTTCTCCGGCATCTACCCGGTCGACGGCTCGGACTTCCCGGACCTGCGCGACGCCCTCGAGCGCCTCCAGCTCAACGATGCGGCGCTGACCTTCGAACCCGAATCCTCCGCTGCCCTCGGCTTCGGCTTCCGCTGCGGCTTCCTCGGACTGCTCCACCTGGAGATCATCCGCGAGCGTCTGGAGCGCGAGTTTAACCTCGACCTCATCGCGACCGCCCCGAACGTCGTCTACCGCGTTATCACGGAGGACGGCACCGAGGTGCGCGTCGACAACCCGAGCGAGTTCCCGGAAGGCAAGATTTCCGAAGTGCGCGAGCCCGTCGTCAACGCGACGATCCTGACGCCCACGGAGTTCACCGGCACCATCATGGAGCTGTGCCAGGAGCGCCGCGGCTCCATGCAGGGCATGGACTACCTGAGCGAGGACCGCGTGGAGCTGCACTACCAGCTGCCCCTCGCCGAGATCGTCTTCGACTTCTTCGATCAGCTCAAGTCCCGCACGCGCGGCTACGCCTCGCTGGACTACCAGGAGAGCGGCGAGCAGAGCGCCGACCTCGTCAAGGTCGACATCCTGCTCAACGGTGACCGCGTCGACGCGTTCAGCGCGATTGTTCACCGCGACGGCGCCTACAACTACGGTCAGCGCATGACGAAGCGCCTGAAGGAACTCATTCCCCGCCAGCAGTTCGAGATCCCGGTCCAGGCAGCTGTCGGCGCGCGCGTCATCGCCCGCGAGACCATTAAGGCCCTGCGTAAGGACATGCTCGCCAAGTGCTACGGCGGCGACATCAGCCGTAAGCGCAAGCTGCTGGAAAAGCAGAAGGAAGGCAAGAAACGCATGAAGTCCATCGGCCGTGTCGACGTGCCGCAGGAAGCCTTCATCGCGGCTCTGACCTCCGACGTTCCGACGGGCAAGAAGTGAGTGGGGATCAGATGAGCGAGGGCGTGGAAGGTCGCGCTCCCATCGGTCAGCGAGCGGATCGTCGTCCGGGCGAGGCCCCCGAGGGCACGGTCTTCATGAGTCGTACGAAGTCTTTCACGCGGCGTACGCGCGAGCTGCCCGCGAACCTCGTGCGCACGTGGGAGGCTCACGCGCACCGCTACGTGGTGGAGCCGCGTCGTGGAGTCGGCTACACGACGGTCGCGCAGGATTTCACGGTCGATCTGGCCGAGCTCTTTGGACGCAACGCCCCTGTGACGCTTGAGATCGGCTCGGGCACGGGCGAACAGATCGTCGCGGCGGCGGCCGCCCACCCTGAGCGCAACTTCCTGGCCCTCGAGGTCTGGGTTCCTGGCATCGCCAAGCTCGTCTCCAAGGCGGTCGAGGCCGGCGTGGACAACATCCGCGTCATCGAGGCCGACGCCGCCCAGGCGCTCCCGATCATGCTGGAGGACGCGTGCCTGGACGAGGTCTGGACCTTCTTCCCCGACCCGTGGCGTAAGGCCCGGCATCGCAAGCGTCGCCTCGTCTCCGATTCCTTCGCGCTTGAGGTCGCGCGCCTGCTGCGCGACGGGGGAGCGTGGCGCCTGGCCACCGACTGGGACGATTACGCCTGGCAGATGCGCGACGTCATCGAGGCCTGCGAGCTCTTCGAAAACCCGTACGCGGGGCAGCGTCCGGACCCGGAGGACCCGCAGCCGCAGCGCGGCGGATTCGCCCCGCGCTTTGAGGGACGCGTCGTCACGCACTTTGAGACCCGAGGCATCGATGCGGGCCGCCGCGCCCACGATATCGTCGGCATTCGTCGCCCCCGTGGCTGAGTCCGGCATGGGGGTCGGCGCCACGTCCGCGCTGGCGGGAGGGTGCTCGTGAGCCCCGCCCAGCCAGACGGCCAGCGCTGGCCTGATGACGGCGCTCTGGATCCCGGCCTCGTCGAGGCGGAGGTTTGCCGTCCGCTCTCCCTGTATGTGCACGTGCCGTTTTGTCGCGTGCGCTGCGGCTACTGCGACTTCAACACGTACACGGTGGGATTCGGCCCGGGCGCGCAGGTGGGGGACTATGCCCCGTCAGTCCTGGCTGAGGCCTCGCTGGCTGCTCGCGTCATGGCCGAGTCCGGGCTGCCCGGGCGCGAGGCTCAGACCGTCTTTTTTGGCGGAGGCACCCCGACGATGCTCGATACTGCCGAGCTCGCCGAGATCCTGACGGGCCTGCGTGAGCGCATCGGTATCGCGCCCGGCGCCGAGGTGACCCTCGAGGCCAATCCCGACACGGTGACACGCGAGGGACTCGTGCAGCTGGCCGACGCGGGTTTTACGCGTGTCTCCTTCGGCATGCAGTCTGCGGTCCCCGCGATCCTCGCGACCCTGGATCGCACCCATATGCCCGAGCGGGTGCCCCTCGTTGTGGAGTGGGCGAAGGACGCGGGCCTGTCGACGTCCGTCGACCTCATCTACGGCACGCCCGGGGAGAGCCTTGCCGACTGGGAGACGTCCCTGCGCGCCGCCCTGTCCTACGAGACCGACCACATCAGCGCCTACGCCCTCGTCGTCGAGGAGGGAACCAAGATGGGGGCGCAGGTGGCCAGGGGAGAGCTGCCGACCCCGGATCCGGACGACGAGGCCGCCAAGTATGAGCTGGCCGATGCCCTCCTCGGTGAAGCTGGTTACGCCTGGTACGAGATCTCGAACTTCGCGCGTGCGACCGGCGCGGACCTGGCGTCGGGACGCCCGTCCACGTTCTACGCGCACGCGTCGGCACACAACCTCGCCTATTGGCGCGACTGGGACTGGTGGGGCCTGGGTCCCGGCGCGCATTCCCACGTGGGCCGCATGCGCTGGTGGAACGTCAAGAACCCGGGTGCGTACGCCGCTCGACTGCGCGATGGGCGTTCCGCTGCCTACGCGGGGGAAATCTTGGATGAGGACACGCGCGAGCTGGAGCGCGTCATGCTGGGGGTGCGCACGTCCGAGGGGATTGAGTTGGCCGGCTTGCCAGGGACTCGTCAGGCTGACGAGTCCGGGGCTTTGGCGGATGTCGGCGTGGCCTCGGGTGGTCGCGTTGCCGCGCTCATTGCTGATGGCCTCATTGACGGTGCCGCCGCCCTGAGGGGGCGTGTGATTCTGACGCTGCGTGGACGGTTGCTCGCTGATTATGTGACCCGCGAATTGATGGGGTATTGAGTCGCTTTTCCTGACGATTCTCCGTAATCTGCATGCGGTGGTAAACGATCGTTTTCGCCTATAAACCCCGCGCTAGGACTTGTATATGGCTCAATACAAGTAAAACTGTGGATAGTTTTATAAGGTATTCATAAGTGTTTGGGTACTGCGAATGTGACAAGCTTGGATTACGTAGCAATACTGTTGACATCATGGTTGAAATAT
>CAUTGT010000145.1:0-4282 GCA_963537735.1 uncultured Actinomycetaceae bacterium
GTCCTCACCTACTGGGCCCTCGAGGTCGCCCGCCGGGCCCGCTGAGCGCGCATCCGCGTGCCGCTATCCCTCTTATCCTGATGAAGGTAGCTATGACCACTAACGAAACTGCATTTTCCCAAGCAAAAGCCGTTATCCCTGGCGGCGTCGACTCGCCCGTGCGCGCCTTCGGCGGCGTCGGCGGCACCCCGCGCTTCATTGCGAGCGCGAGCGGCGCTCGTGTCACCGACGTGGAGGGCCGCTCCTACGTGGACCTGGTCGGCTCGTGGGGCCCTGCATTGCTCGGCCACGCGCACCCCGAGGTGGTCGCCGCCGTCCAGGAGGCCGCCTCGCGCGGCCTGTCCTTCGGCGCCCCCACCGAAACTGAGACGGCGCTGGCCACCGCCGTGCGTGAGCGAGTGCCCTTCGCGCAGCGCGTCCGCTTCGTGTCAACGGGCACCGAGGCGACGATGACGGCGATCCGCCTGGCGCGCGGCGCCACCGGGCGCGACCTGATCGTGAAATTCGCCGGCAATTACCACGGCCATTCCGACGGCCTGCTTGCCGCCGCCGGATCGGGCGTCGCCACCGGTGGCCTACCCGGGTCGGCCGGCGTCCCCGAGGCAATCACCGCCCAGACGATCGTCCTGCCCTACAACGATGTTGACGCCCTGCGCGCGTGCTTTGAGCAGGTGGGTGACAGTATCGCTGCCGTCATCTTCGAGGGTGCCCCCGCCAACATGGGTACGGTCCCGCCCCACCCCGGGTGGAACCGCGAGATCCGCCGCCTGTGCACCGCGCACGGCGCGCTCATGATCCTCGACGAGGTCCTCACCGGCTTCCGCGTTGACCCCGCCGGCTGGTGGGGTCTCGAGGCCGTGTCCGGGTGGGTCGACGGCGCGCCCTCGGGCCGCTACAGCGCTGGCTTCGTTGACGCGTCCTGCGTGGAGGGCGCCGACTGGGTGCCCGACCTGGTGACCTTCGGCAAGGTCGTGGGCGGCGGCATGCCCCTGGCGGCCGTTGCTGGGCGTGCGGACGTCATGGACCTGCTGGCCCCCCTCGGCCCCGTCTACCAGGCGGGCACGCTGTCGGGCAATCCCCTGGCAACGGTGGCCGGCCTACGCACCCTCGAACTGGCTGATCAGGGCGTGTACGACCGCGTGAACGCCTCGTCCCAGGAGATCAGCACGATCGTGTCGGACGCGCTCAGCGCTGCCGGCGTCGCGCACCGCGTCCAGCGCACGGGATCCCTGTTCTCCGTCATGTTCGGCGAGGCCGCGGCCGCTTCGGGCGTGTACGACTACGACCAGGCGCGCGCCCAGGAGGCGTGGCGCTACGCCCCCTTCTTCCATTCCTTCCTGTCCTCGGGCGTGGCCCTGCCGCCCTCGGTGTACGAGGTGTGGTTCGTGTCCGGCGCTCACGGCGAGGCGGAGCTGGAGGCTATCGCCGCCGCAGCTCCGGCCGCCGCGCAGGCTGCGGCTGCGGCTCAGCCGGAGTGATCGACCGCGTCGCGGCGACCGTGCCGTGAACGGTTGAGGGGTGGGGATCCCGGTGGGTCCCCACCCCTCGTCTCTACCGTTGGTGGGTTGAATGCGAGTGCTACTCGGTGGTGGTTGTCGTCCGTGAGTTTGTTATGGGTAATTCCGCTTGGTGAATGTGGGGTCTGGGTCGAAGCAGAATGTTGCTTTTCCTGGGTTGGGGGTGAACCAGACGATGTCTGAGTGGGCTTCCTTGAGGGTGAAGGTACCGACCCCCTCGATGGTGGCGCTGTCGCCGCGGTGGAGATCCTTAGCGCTTCCGAGGGTTTCGTAGTGTTCTTTGTCGGTGCGTGCTGATAGGCCGAAGGAACCGAGCTGGCGTCCCATGGAGACTTCTCCGGAGATGCCGACCAAAACAGTGCGTCCATCGGAGATAGTTCCCAGTTCTAGGGATCGTTGCTTGTTGTATGGGGTGAGGTAGTACTTGCCGGTGCAGGCGTCACCCTCGGTTTTTTCTTTCCAGGGCCAGGCGTAGGCGATGTGTGCGTAGGTCCAGGGGATGACGAACGCCAGGACGAGGACGGCTACGACGATGGCGCGAATGCGTGCGGGTCTCTTGGTCATGGGTGTGCTTCGGTGGTGATGGTGGTTGCCAGCATGCTGTCAGAAGTAGGGGTTTACGGTAAATGCCGGGTCCGGTGTGAAGCAGAATGTCGCTCCACCGGGATTGGGGGTGAACCAGACGATGCCGGAGTGGGCGCGTGAGAGGGTGAAGGTACCGACCCCCTCGATGGTCGTAGATTCTCCTAGGTGGAGTTGTGGGGAGTGGGCGAAGTTGTCGATTTCATTCCCCCTCTGTGCAGCTAGGCCGAAGTCACCAGTTTCCACTCCCATGTTGATCTCACCTCCAGCAATGAAATCGACCGGTGCTCCGTCCGATAAATGCCCTAACAGTTCTGGTGGCTTGTTGGGGAAACCTCCCACCACGTATTGGTCGTCGCAGGAAATGAGGGTGCCTGTTTGGAATCGTTTCCAGGGCCAGGCGTAGGCGATGTGTGCGTAGGTCCAGGGGATGCCGAAGGCCAGGATGAGGATGGCCACGACGTGGGCGCGGATGCGTGCGGGTGTGGGGCTCATGGCATCCTCCTTGATGTCGTGCTTAACAGACGGACTTTAGTGGGGGAGAGCACAATATGCAAATCTCCTCATCGGACCGTGGCGGGCGACGGTGCCCGGTCGACGATGCCCGGGCGGGATGCTGAGGCCGAGGGCAAGGGGTGATGCTGCAAGGACGAGGAAACAAAGAAGCCAAGAAAGAAACGAAAAAGCGTGACACCTTCGTGGTGTCACGCTGGCGGGGGTGGGGCGCGTGTCGTTCACGCGCCCCGCATAAGCTCAGGCGCGAGTGCGAGCGATCGAGAAAAGAGCGGGGGAAACGATCAGGGCGGTCAGAGCGATGACGACCGCGAAGACGACCGACGCGACGGAAGCGACCTGCAGGGCGGCGAACACGCCGAGGCCCGCAAGGACAACGATCAGAGCGATGAGAACGGAAGCCGAGGCGGTGGCCTGGGACATGGTGGGGGCGGTTTCGGCCTTGACGATCTGGTTCATGGGGTTCTCCTTGTGAGTGTCTTCGCGCGGAAGCACGAAGCGCGCCCCGCACGCCAGCGTGTTTGTGGACCTGTTGGTCCGTGCCGCCCGGGTGGGCGACGGCATCAAAAAAGGGGGCTGACTCGTGGTCGCCCCCCTTGGTGCAACACCAATTCTACGCGGATTCCACCGCCTGGTCTATACCGCACAAGCCCTTGTAAGGCATAGCACAAGCATTGTAAAAGCCTGTTAAAGAGCTGTTTTATCAACGAAAAAGACATGCGTGAAGATCAGTGGAGAATGTGCCAGTTCGTGCAAGTGTGCCCGAGTGGGAACTCCACCCGGGCACACAGTGTCACTCGGCTCGTGCCACATTCATGGCTTGGAGGCCCTTTGGGCCTTCAATCGCCTCATATTCGACCTTCTCGCCCTCTAGAAGAGTGCGGCGCCCAGATTGGCCGATGATGTTTGAATAGTGCACGAAGACGTCGCCGGATTCGTCATCAGGAGTGATGAATCCGAAGCCTTTGGCGTCGTTGAACCACTTGATGGTCCCGGTAGCCATGGGCCCTCCTTCGTGTTCGCCCCAACGCTGGGGCACCGTTCGGCTCCGTCTGTGGAGTCGACATGGTCCCGTCGCCCCGGCCCGGCATCGTTGCCCCCCGGACTGAGCGTGCGGAATCACAGTTATACGGTACCGCACTCGAGGCAAAAATGTGGCTGACCTGCACAATCGTGACGAAGAAGTTTTCGGCGTGATGACGCTACTTGTCCCCACTTAGACGAACCGGAACGATTGCCCGCACCTCCTCGCCCTCGAAGGCCACGCTCCCGATCGCCACGTCTACCCCGAAGACGCTTGCGAGGGTGTCCGCGTTCATGACGGAGGATGCCGGGCCGACCACGGCCTCGTGAGTGGAGGAGAAGAGCGCGACCTGGTCCGCGACGCGCAGGGCGTGCGCCGGGTAGTGCGTGTTCATGATGACCGCGAGGCCTCGGTCCTTCACGAGGCGCTCCAGGAGTCCCAGGACGATGAGCTGGTTGCGGAAATCGAGGCCGGTTTCCGGCTCGTCGAGCACGAGGACGCGTGGGTCGGCGACGAGTGCTCGGGCGATGAGGATCATCTGGAACTGGCCGCCCGACATGGTTGCGCAGGGCATCTCGGCCAGGTGGGAGGCGCCCACCTCGTCGAGGACGTCGCGGGCCATGCGCTCCTCGCGCGCGCCGGGCTG
>CAUTGT010000146.1:0-4273 GCA_963537735.1 uncultured Actinomycetaceae bacterium
CACCCGCATC
This sequence comes from uncultured Actinomycetaceae bacterium, assembly GCA_963537735.1. Taxonomy (GTDB): domain Bacteria; phylum Actinomycetota; class Actinomycetes; order Actinomycetales; family Actinomycetaceae; genus Pauljensenia. The sequence continues at coordinate 11 of CAUTGT010000146.1, forward strand.
TGACAACATCGATGAGCTGCGCCGTATCGCCGATGCTAATGGCGTAGCCACCGGATTCTGGGATTGGTACGGGAATTGGGTGGGCGTGAGTGCGTCCACTCTCCTGAAGGTTCTTGGCGCTCTCGGTCTGCCCCTCGACGAATCTTCCACCGTGGGGGATGTGCACGAGGCTCAGCGCCTGACCGACGAGCGCGAATGGCGCCGTACCCTTCCTCCGACGATCGTCGCCCGCCAGGGTGGCGGCTACATGTTCCCGGTGCACGTGCCGGACGGCTCGTGGGTGAACGTCCAGTGGGTGCTCGAGGATGGCCGTAAGGGCGCATGCGATCAGGTGGACCGCTACGTACCCCCGCGCATGATCGACGGCGAGCTCGTCGGACGCGCGACCTTCGACGTGCCGCACTGGCTGCCGCTCGGCTGGCATCGCCTCGTGGCGACTGTCGAGGGCGGACACGTGGAGTCCGCGACCCTCATCATTGTGCCGAACACTCTGTCCCTGCCGCTCCTGGAGTCCTCGCGCCGTGTCTGGGGCGTCAACGCTCAGCTGTACTCGACGCGCTCGGCCTCCTCGTGGGGCATTGGTGACGCCGCCGATCTGGCTGACCTGGCTGCCGTATGCGCGGACAAGGGTGCCGATTTCCTGCTCATCAACCCCGTCCACGCATCGCAGCCGGTGTCCCCGCTGGAGAACTCTCCCTACCTGCCGGTGTCGCGCCGTTGGCTCAACCCGATCTACATTCGTCCCGAGAGCATCGAGGAGTACGCCTTCCTGCCCGAGGCGTCGCGCACGACTATCGAGCAGCTGCGCGACGAGACCCGCCAGTTCGCCATCCGCGAGGACCTGATCGACCGTGATCGCTCGTGGGAGGCCAAGCGCAAGGCCCTCGAGGCTATCTTCGCTGCTCCGCGTTCCTACCACCGCCAGAGCCAGTTGGATCGCTTTATCGAGCGCGGCGGTTCTGAGCTGTCCAACTATGCGCTGTGGTGCGCGCTCGTCGAGCGCGAGGGCACGATCGAACTGCCCGAGGATCTGTCTCGTTCGTCTGCGCCTCGCGTCGAGCTTGAGCGCCTCGAGCTGGCCGAGCGCGTCGACTTCTACCAGTGGTGCCAGTGGGTCGCTGCCGAACAGCTCGAGCATGCCCAGCATGTGGCGCGTGAGGTCGGCATGGAGATTGGCATCATGGCTGACTTGGCAGTCGGTGTGCACGGCTACGGTTCCGAAAAGTGGAGCCGTCCCGAGCTCTTTGCCAGCGGCATGAGCGTGGGTGCTCCGCCGGACGTCTACTCCCAGCAGGGGCAGAACTGGTCGCAGCCGCCGTGGTCGCCGCGTAGCCTCGCGGAGTCGGGCTACCTGCCGCTGCGTGACATGGTCCGCGCTGCGCTGGCCAACGCCGGTGCGGTGCGCATCGACCACATCCTGGGTATGTTCCGCCTCTGGTGGATTCCGGATGGGCGCGCTGCCACTGAAGGCACCTACGTGTACTACGATCACGAGGCCATGATGGGTGTCATCCTGCTGGAAGCCCAGCGTGCGGGTGCCGTCGTCATCGGCGAGGATCTTGGCGTTGTGGAGCCGTGGGTGCGCGACTACCTGCGCGAGCGTGGCGTCCTCGGCACGTCAGTCGTGTGGTTCGAGAAGGAGGGCGGCGGCTGGCCGCTGCGTCCCGAGCACTACCGTGATCGTGCTCTGGCAGCAGTCAACATTCATGACTTGCCGCCGACGCTCGGCTACATCCGTGGCATTCAGACGACGCTGCGTTCCGAGCTTGGCCTGCTGACGGACGACATCGAGACGGTGCGCGCGGGCGATCGCCTTGAACTCGAACAAGTGGGCGCGCGACTGCACGAGTACGGCTGCATTGACGGCGCGGAGCCCAGCGAACGTGAGACCGTCGAGGGTCTGTACCGCTACGTCGCGAAGACCCCGTCGAAGCTGGTCGTCGCTTCCCTTGTGGACGCGGTCGGGGACGTGCGCCCGCAGAACATGCCGGGCACGGGCGCTGACCAGTACCCGAACTGGTGCGTACCGCTGTGCGACTCCGACGGTGAAGAAGTCGCCATCGAGGACCTGCCCACAGATGAGCGCCTGACCTCTCTGTTCGCGCTGTTGAGCGGCACCGTCCGCTGAGCGGCGGCGATGCTGAGACAATTGAACTCCGCGACCTAACAGGATCGCGGGGTTCACTCGTCTGATCGTGGATCAGTCGCTATCGGGGAGGGAAAAGAGCGGATCGAGAATCCCCACTGTGGGCAGTGCTTCATCGAACTCGGGTGAGACTGGCTCGCCGGGAGGGTTCACGACGATGACCGGCACACAGAGGGATAGTCCCGCCCCGCGGATGGGGCCAAGATCCCAGTGGATGAGGGGAGTGCCCTCGTCGACGATGTCGCCCTCCTCGACGAGGGGAGCAAAGCCTCGGCCGCGTAGGCCGACGGTGTCGATGCCCAGATGAATGAGGATCGAGCGCCCGCGCGTCGAGGTGACAATCGCCGCGTGCGATTTGAGCTTGGTGACTACTCCGTTGATGGGGGAGTGAACGGTCACGCACGTGACATCATCGTCCGGCAGGAGCGCGCGGCCATCCCCGACGACGCCACTGGCGAAGACGGGATCCGGTACTTCGGACAGGGGCAGGACGCGCGCAATGAAAGGCGCGCGAACGAGAAAGCTCACCGGCTGGCGTTCATCTGCTCGACAAGGTCCTCGGAGTCGGGGCCCATGACGACCTGCACGGCGTCGCCAACGATGACGACGTCGAAGGCTCCGGCTTCGCGCAGCTTGGCCTCGTCGATGAGGTCGGTGTTGGATGCGTCCAGGCGGATGCGCGTGATGCAGGCCTCGAGATTGGAGATGTTGTCCCAGCCGCCCAGGGCTTCGACGAGTGTCGTTGCGGTGTCCATGGTGTCCTCCTTGGCTTAGTCACCGAAACCGTTGCGGTTTGCCTCACACTTATGGTATCGCGACCGCGGACGAATGGGCACGCTTGCAGCGACCGAGCGCGTCACATTATGAGATGGTCGGGGAGGCGCTGGCCCCTCGGATTCGGGCAGCCGGGGTGAAGGCCATGGCGATGCCGGCGGCGACGGCTCCGGCGATGAAAATGTACATGGCGGATTCGACGCCGACGCGCGAGGCCACCGCACCTGAAGCGAGGGACCCGAGTGGCATGACGCCCCACACAGCGAAGCGGAAGATCGCGTTCATGCGGCCGAGCATGTCAGGCGGGCAGATCTCTTGGCGCAAGCTCATCTGGGTGACGTTGTAGACGGTGAGGAAGTAGGTAGAGGCGACGCCGCTCACGGCAATGATCCACGCGGCCATGCCCGGGGCGTGAATGGAGGCCGGCTGGGCGACAATCACGATAACGCCGATGATATTGGTGATGACGAGGGTGCGCCCGATTCCCAGGTGGGCGATCCACACTGGCCGGGTGAGCGCCCCGAGGAATCCGCCGATCGCCCCGGCGCTGAGCAACAAGCCGAGCTGCGTGGCGCTCATGCTCAGGGTGCGCAGCACGAGGAGGGGCAGCAGCACCCGGATGCCCGCGCTTGCAAAGGCCGCGGCGGCAATGCAGGAAAAGAGCGGGTAGAGAATGCGTTGGCCGCGCACGAAGGCGAGGCCCTCGCGTATCTGGGCGCCGAGCGTGGCATCGCTGCGCACAGGAGTGGGCTCGGGCGTGCGAATGCGCCAGATCGCCGACGTGGACGCAACGTAGGTGGCGGCGGTCAGCAGGTAGACCAAGGGAGGCGCCACGATGCCGAGGAGCCAGCCGCCCAGCCCCGGACCCCCGGCAAGGCCGACCTGGTACGAGGCCTCGAGGCGCCCGTTGGCCGCGCCGATGTACCGCTTGGAGGCGATCAGTGGGACGTAGGACTGGTAGGCGACGTCGAAGAAGACGGTGGATAGGCCGAGGATGGTGGCGACGACCATGAGGTGTACGAGGGTCAGTGACGAGAGGATGTAGGCCAGGGGGATAGACGTCAGGGCCGTGATGCGCGTGAGGTTCGCGGCGATCATGACGCGGCGCTTGCGCCACCGGTCCACCCAGGCGCCGGCGGGCAAGCCGACGAGCAAAAATGCGAGGGTCTGCAGGGCGGAAAGCAGTCCGATCTGGGTTTCGCTGGCGTGCAGGAGGCTGATCGCGATCGCCGAGGTCGCCAGGGCTCCCACCTGGAAGCCGATCTCTGCGGCGGTTTGTCCCGCCCACAGGTGCATGAAGGCGGAGTTACGGGTGAGGGGATGGTGCAGCCAGCGCTGCAGTG
>CAUTGT010000147.1:0-4242 GCA_963537735.1 uncultured Actinomycetaceae bacterium
TCCGACGCGTACGAGCACTCGCGTCCGCCGTAGCGGCCCATCGCGACGAACACGACGTTCGCCCGTTCCTCGCCGCACCGCTCGCGTTCCTCCCGCCGTGCGATGGCGAGGGCTCCGAGGATTGCGGCATCCGTAGCGTCGGCGATCGCGTTCCCGCGAGGATCGACGCCGCCCAGCAGGTCACTCATCGCACAGCGCGTCAGCTCGCGGGTGCGGACTGCCCGCACGCGGGCCGCGGCCTCGTTCCCGTCCTCATGACGGTCGATAAGGGCGGCGACCTCCCGCGCCAGCCGCTGCGGCTCTCGTGGGGCGAGCTCGCCATCATCGTCGAGCCAGGCCACGGCCTCGGGACGCTTGGCGAGGGCCTCTGCAATCCATCTGGAGTTCGGAAGCATGGTCGTGAGCCTGTGGGCGGCCACTCCCGAGTCACGCAGGAGCGCGAGGTACCAGTGGGAGTCCCCGATATCCTCGGACAGGATGCGGAAGTTCAGGAGCCCCATGTCGGGATCTGCCCCTCCGGCGAGCCACGAGATGAACACAGGAAGCAGGTGGCGCTGGATCGCCGCTCGCCTGCTCGTCCCCTGAGTGAGGGCTCCGATGTGCGTCAGCGCTCCCGCCGGATCCCGGTAGCCGATCGCCGCCAGACGGTCGCGAGCACCATCCGCGTGCAGAGACACCTCATCCTCGCTGAGCGACGCGGTCGCGGCGATGATCGGGCGGTAGAAGACGTCCTCGTGCAGAGCACGCACACGAGACCGAACCTCGTTGATGGCATCGCTGATGGACTCTGCATCCGTGAAGCGAGCGGGTCCCATCGCACGCCCGAGGACGCGCAGCTCCCGTTCCTTGTCAGGAATCAGGTGCGTGCGGCGCATCCGGGGCAGCTGAGTGCGGTGTTCGACGGCGCGCAGGAATCGGTAGCACGAGGCGAGCTGATGCGCGTCGCTACGTGCAATATAGCCGCCCTCGCGCAGCGCCTCGATCGCCTCCAGGGTCGACCTCACGCGCAGGAAGGCGTCGGTGCGGCCGTGAACGAGCTGAAGCAGCTGGACGGTGAACTCGACGTCTCTCAGACCGCCGCGCCCGAGCTTGAGCTCGCGCGACGCGTGCGAACGCGAGATGTTGTCTTCGACGCGACGCCGCATCGCTCGCGCCGCCTCGACAAATCCTTCGCGCGTCGCCGCGCTCCACACGTAGGGCTGCGCGGCTTCCTCGAAGGCACGCCCGACGGCCTCGTCTCCCGCGCAGGCTCGAGCCTTGAGCAGTGCTTGAAACTCCCAGGTCTGCGCCCATTTGTCCCAGTACTGACGGTAGGACTCGACGGTGCGCACGAGCGCTCCGTTGCGTCCCTCGGGGCGCAGGTTCGCGTCCACCGTCCACAGCGGGGCTTCGGTGCCGGGCCCCGAGCATGCGGAGGCAGTAGCCGCCGCAAGGCGTGTCGCAACCTCGAGGGCCACGCGTTCATCCCCGTCCGCCCTGACCTCAGCCACGTAGACGACATCGACGTCGGAGATGTAGTTGAGTTCGCGTGCGCCCGTCTTCCCCATCGCGATGATGGCAAAGGGGATGAGCCCCTGCGGGTCGATGTCCCGCCGCGCCAGGGCCAGGCCGGCCTCAAGGGTCGCGTCGACCAGGTCGGCGATGCGCCGTCCGACCTCAGGCATGAGCCCTTCAGGATCGTCACTCGTCAGGTCATCGGCGGCCAGGTACAGGAGGACCCGGCGATACGCGCCGCGCAGATCGTCCACCCGGGCATCCTCGGAGGCGACGAAGGCGCCACTCTCCCCTCTCGTCGCCCCCACGGACGCGAGCATCACGCGTGCAGCCTCGCCCGGCTCCTCCCACGTCGATCGAGCACGGCTGGGCTCGGCGATGATGTAGTCTCCGAACCACTGGCTGCCACCCAGGACAGCGCACAGGCGAGCGCGCGCACGCGAATCATCGATGAGTCCGCGCACGAGGCCGGGGTCGGCCTCGTGCAGACGGATCGCCGCCAGCAGCGCCTGATCAGGGTCGGCACTCGCCCCGAGATCCGCCGCCCACACCTCGGCGCCACCCGGCAGCTCCTCGAAGAAGCCGAGGGCTCTGCGAGGGTCCAGGAATCCGGCAATCCGAAGTTCGTCGGGTGTCACCGGGGAACGACCTTCAGGAATTGCTCGAGCTCCTGGCGGGTAATCTGCTGACGATATTCCGTCCATTCCTTGCGCTTGTTGCGGATGACGTAGTCGAAGACCTGCTCGCCGAGCGTGGCGGCCACCAGGTCGGAGCTCTTCATGGCACGCACGGCATCCGCCAACGACGCCGGCAGGGCGCGAATACCCATGACCTGACGCTCACGATCGGACAGATCCCACACGTTGTCCTCGGCCTCTGGCATCAGCTCCATCTTCTTCTCGATGCCGTCGAGCCCCGCCGCGATGAGGACGGCGAACGCCAGGTAGGGGTTCGCGCTCGGGTCGGGGGCACGGTACTCAATCCGCGCCGCCGCGGCCTTCTTGGGCTTGTAGAGGGGAACACGCACGAGGGCCGAGCGATTCAGGTGCCCCCAGCACACGTAGGAGGGAGCCTCTCCCCCGCCCCATAGGCGCTTGTAGGAGTTCACGTGTTGGTTCGTAATCGCCGCGATCTCCTCGGCGTGTGCGAGAAGGCCCGCGATGAACTGGCGCCCCGTCGTGGACAGACGATATTGACCCGCCGGGGAGAAGAACGCATTTTCTTCGCCTTCGAACAGCGACAGGTGCGTGTGCATGCCCGAGCCGGGGTGCTCAATGAAGGGCTTGGGCATGAACGTCGCGACGAGCTCCTCGCGCAGCGCGACCTCCTCGATGAGGGTGCGCGCGGTCATGATGTTATCGGCTGCTCGCACGGGGTCAACGGCTCGCAGGTCGATCTCGTTTTGCCCCGGTCCTCCCTCATGGTGCGAGAACTCGACCGGGATCGCCATGTCCTCAAGCATGCGCACGGCTCGGCGGCGGAAGTCGTTCGAATCGCCGCGTGCGACGTGGTCGAAGTAGCCAGCCTGATCGACGGGGATCATGCGATCGGGCGTCACCGGCTGACGCAGCAGGTAGAACTCGATCTCCGGGTGGATCATCACACGGAAGCCGGCATCGGCGGCGCGCTCGACCGCGCGCTCGAGAACGCCGCGAGGATCGGAGGGAGCCGGACGACCATCAGGCATAAGGACGTCGCAGAACATGCGAGCAACCGGGTCCTCGTTGGAACGCCACGGGAGCAGCTGGAACGTCGACGCATCCGGCTTGAGCAGCATGTCCGACTCGTAGACACGCGTGAGGCCTTCGACGGCCGAGCCGTCAAAGCCGATCCCCTCGCTGAATGCCTCCTCAAGCTCACCGGGGTCGATCGAGATCGACTTCAAGACGCCCGCAACATCCGTGAACCACAAACGGATGAAACGAATATTCTTCTGCGCGACCTCGCGCAGCACGTATTCCTGATGCGAATCCACCGCTGTCCTCCCGTTGAGAAAAAACGGGCCGACCGCAGGGACTGCGGTCGGCCCGGCATGGCTTCAGTCTACTTGCCCAGGTTGAAACCCTTCGAGATGGATTCCAGTGCGCCGGTGAGATCGGAGGGAAGCATCCACAGCTTGGACGCCTGGCCGTCAGCGATCTTCGGCAGCATTTCGAGGTACTTGTAGGACAGGAGCTCGGGAGTGGCCTTGCCAGCGTTGATCGCCGCGAAGACCGTCTGGATGGCCTCGGACTCGCCCTGTGCGCGCAGGATCTGCGCCTGGCGGGCACCCTCGGCCTGGAGGATCAGAGCTTCCTTCTGACCCCTGGCCTGCAGAACCTGGGCCTCCTGCTGAGCAGAGGCGGCCAGGACGGCGGCCTGCTTGGCACCCTCGGCCTTCTTGATCTGGGCCTCACGCTCGGCCTCGGCAGTCAGAATCGTCGCGCGCTTCGTGCGCTCCGCCGTGATCTGCTGTTCCATGGCGGCCAGGACTCGCGGCGGCGGCTCGATGGACTTGAGCTCCACGCGGGTCACGCGAATACCCCACGGGCCCGTGGCCTCGTCAAGGACGCCACGGAGCTGCTTGTTGATCGACTCACGCGAGGTCTGCGTCTGCTCCAGGTCCAGCGAACCGATCAGGTTACGCAGCGTCGTCGCGGTCAGCTGCTCGATCGCCTGCAGGAAGTTGGCAACCTCGTAGGTCGCGCTACGCGGATCCGTGATCTGGAAGTAGATGACGGAGTCGATCGAGACCATCGCCTGGTCGGC
>CAUTGT010000148.1:0-4206 GCA_963537735.1 uncultured Actinomycetaceae bacterium
AGGGCCTGGTGCTCCTGACGTCCATGAACTTCGCGATCGGCTCGGCGACGCTGGCACGCCGCGGCGTGCTCGTTCAGGAACTCCCCGCCGTCGAGGTCCTCGCGCGTGTGGACTGCCTGTGCCTCGACAAGACAGGTACGCTCACCACCGGCGGCATTCGCGTTCGTGGCGTCGAGGTCGTCTCCGGTGACGAGGCCACAGTGCTTCGTGCCCTGGCGAGCGCAGCAAGCGATCGCACGAACGCGACGGCGGAGGCCATTTGGGAGCACCTCGGCGAGTCTGAGCGATCGGGTGCGGCTGAGCGCATCGAGTGGTCCGTCCCCTTCTCTTCGGCCCGCAAGTGGAGCGCGTGGGGGAGCGAGCGCGAATCCTGGATCCTCGGTGCCCCCGAGTTCGTTATCGACGAGGCCTCGGCTGCCAACGCCGAGCTCCTCGCGAAGGTGCGCGGCATCGCTGAGGAAGGCTCCCGCGTGGTGGCCCTCGTCCACGCCGACGAGGCCGTGGCCGACGATGAACTGCCCGCACAGCGCGCGGTGGCCGCCCTCGTGGTCCTCGAGGAGGATCTGCGCCCCGATGCGGCCGAGACTCTCGACTACTTCCGCTCCCAGGACGTGCACGTGCGTGTCATCTCGGGCGACAACCCCACGACGGTGGGCGCGCTGGCCGCTCAGGCGGGCCTCACCGCCCCCGACGGAACGCCCGCGCGCCTCATGGACGCGCGCGACCTGCCCGAGGACCTGACCTCGGAGGCATTCATTGACGCGATCGAGAATCACGACGTGTTCGGGCGCGTGACTCCTGAGCAGAAGCGTGCGATGGTCGGAGCGCTGCAGGCACGCGATCACTGCGTGGCCATGACGGGCGACGGCGTGAACGACGCCCTCGCGCTCAAGGATGCCGACCTGGGCATTGCGATGGGTAACGGCACGCAGGCTACGAAGGCGGTCGCGCAGATCGTCCTCGTGGACTCGAAGTTCTCGGTGCTGCCGGGTGTCCTCTCGGAGGGCCGCCGCATTATCGCCAACATGGAACGCGTATCCTCGCTGTTCCTGGCCAAGACCACCTACGCGGCCGTCCTCGTCATCGTGACGGCCCTGGTCGGCTGGCGATACCCGTTCCTGCCGCGCCAGTTCAGCTACATCGACTCGCTGACCATCGGCATTCCCGCCTTCTTCCTGGCGCTGTGGCCGAACCCGCGCCGCTACGTGCCGGGATTCCTCAAGCGCACGCTGTCGCTCGCGATGCCGACGGGCATCATTCTGGCGGCAGCCGCCCTCACCGCCTTCGGCATTGTCGATGGCCCGCCGCAGGCGCGCGAATCCACGGCCGCGATTCTCTCCCTCATGCTGGGGGCCATCTGGCTGCTCGTCATCACATCGCGTCCGCTGTCGACCTGGAAGTGGGTGCTCTTGGTGAGCGTCATTTCCGCGACCGTGGGCGGCGTGCTGATTCCGCCCGTGCGCCACTTCTTCTCGATGGTCGCGCCGAGTGGATACGAGTGGCTCGTGATCCTGAGCGTCGGCGCGTGCGCCGCCCTCCTCATCGAGGTCGCTCAGCGCATTTTCTACGCGCGCCAGTTTGCGCGTTCCTTGGAGGGCTAAGCCCTTCGGATACGAAGCGAGGCCGGTGTCGGGGGTGAACCCGGCCCCGGCCTCGTTCGAATGCGCGGATCAGAACGCCCGGATGACCGGGTTCCACTCGCGGATGAGGCGCGCCTGGATGACCTCGGCGACGTAGAAGGGATCCTCGTTGAGGATGCGCTCGACGTCGGCCTGGCTCTCGGCGTTGATGAGGATCAAGGCACCCGGGATCTCGCCGACGAGGGGACCGGACGCAATGTTGATTCCCTGCTCGAGCAGGCCGGACAGGAACGCGCGGTGCGTTGGGCGAACCTCGTCCATCGTCTCCGTCATGGAAGGGTTGTACACGTATTCAACTGCGTAGTATGCCATAGCCCCAACACTAGCCCTGATCCGCGCTTTTGCCTAGAGGGCGGCTAGGATCGAGGCGTGCATGACAAGCTAATCATCCAGGGTGCCCGCGAACACAACCTGAAGGACGTGAGCCTCGAGCTGCCCCGAGACTCCATGATCGTCTTCACCGGACTGTCCGGATCCGGTAAGTCCTCCCTCGCATTCGATACGATTTTCGCCGAGGGACAGCGCCGCTACGTGGAGTCGCTGTCCTCCTACGCGCGCCAGTTCCTCGGACAGATGGACAAGCCCGACGTTGACTTCATCGAGGGCTTGTCGCCCGCCGTCTCCATCGACCAGAAGTCGACCTCGCGCAACCCGCGCTCGACCGTCGGCACGATCACGGAGATTCACGACTACCTGCGTCTGCTCTATGCCCGCGCGGGCGTGGCGCACTGCCCCGAGTGTGGCGCCCGCATCCAGGCCCAGACTCCCCAGCAGATCGTCGACCGAGTTCGCACGATGGACGAGGGCACGCGATTCCAGGTGCTCTCCCCGGTCGTACGCGGCCGTAAGGGCGAGTACCAGGACCTCATCGACGAGCTGCGCTCCGAGGGTTACACGCGTGCGATCATCGACGACGAGATGGTTCGCCTCGAGAACGCACCCAAGCTGGAGAAGAAGCTCAAGCACACGATCGAGGTCGTCGTCGACCGCCTCGTCGTGCGCGAGGGCATGCGCCAGCGCCTCACCGATTCCGTCGAAACCGCCCTGCGCCTGTCGGACGGCCTCGTCGTCATCGACTGCGTCGACCTGGACGCCGACGACCCCGAGTGCCGCCGCCGCTTCTCCGAGAAACGCGCGTGCCCCAACGACCACCCGCTGATGCTTGACGAGATCGAGCCGCGTACCTTCTCCTTCAATGCTCCCTACGGCGCGTGTCCTGACTGCGCGGGCCTCGGCTTCCGCCTCGAGGTTGACCCTGAGCTGGTCGTCCCCGACGAGGAGCGTTCTCTCGCCGACGGTGCGGTCATCCCCTGGAACTCGAACTTCAAGTACCACAAGAAGCTTCTTGAATCCCTCTCCAAGGAACTGGGGTTTGCGATGGGCACCCCGTGGAAGTCCCTGCCCAAGAAGGTTAAGGACGCCATCTTGTATGGCAAGGACTACGAGGTCACCGTCAAGTTCCGAAACCGCTGGGGTCGCGAGCGCTCCTACTCGACGGGCTTCGAGGGTGCCGTCAAGTACATCGAGCGTAAGCGCGAAGAGACCGAGTCCGCGGCCGTCTCGGAGAAGCTCGACTCCTACATGCGCGAGATCCCGTGCCCGACGTGCCACGGCGCGCGACTCAAGCCCGAGGTTCTTGCCGTGCGCATCGGCGACAAGTCGATCGCGGAGCTGTCCGACATGTCGATCGCAGACGCACGCGCGTTCCTCGCGGACGTCGAGCTCGAGCAGCGTGCCCGATCGATCGCCGCTCCCATCCTCACCGAGATTGAGGCTCGCCTGGCCTTCCTCGTGGACGTCGGTCTCACCTACCTGACTCTCTCGCGCGGCGCCGGAACCCTCTCGGGCGGCGAGGCGCAGCGTATCCGTCTGGCCACGCAGATCGGCTCGGGCCTCGTCGGCGTCCTCTACGTTCTGGACGAGCCCTCGATCGGCCTGCACCAGCGCGACAACCGCAAGCTCATCGCCACCCTTGAGCGCCTGCGCGACCTGGGAAACACCCTCATCGTCGTCGAGCACGACGAGGAGACGATGGAGGCAGCCGACTGGATCGTCGACATCGGCCCCGGTGCCGGTGAGACCGGCGGCTGGGTCGTGCACTCGGGTCCGCTGTCGGAGCTGCTCACAAACCGCAAGTCGCTGACCGGCCAGTACCTGTCGGGTAAGCGCCGCATCGTCCTGCCTCCGACCCGCCGACCGATCGACAAGAAGCGCGTCGTGACCGTCAAGGGCGCGCGCGAGAACAACTTGAAGAACGTCGACGTGTCCTTCCCGCTCGGCGTGCTCACCGCCGTCACCGGCGTGTCCGGCTCGGGTAAGTCGACGCTGGTCAACGGCATCCTGTATCGCACCCTGGCCTCGCGCCTTAACGGCGCGCGCATGGTGCCCGGCCGCCACCGCACGATCACGGGCATCGAACAGCTCGACAAGGTCGTGCACGTGGACCAGAGCCCGATTGGTCGGACGCCGCGCTCGAACCCGGCGACCTACACGGGCGTGTGGGATCAGATCCGCAAGCTTTTCGCCGAGACTCAGGAGGCGAAGGTGCGCGGCTACGGCCCGGGAC
>CAUTGT010000149.1:0-4190 GCA_963537735.1 uncultured Actinomycetaceae bacterium
TCGTCATGGCCATCATATGTGCCGCAGATGCGGGTGGGGTCTGCGAGTATTGCGTTATGAGCGAAATTCAGGTCAGGTTGCGCAGCCGCAGCGCCGATTGGTGGCGTTTGCCGGAGCTGAACGCGAACCAGCGCGCGGTCGTGGACGCGGCGCGCTCGGGCGACGTGATCGCGCGTGGCGCGCCGTCGTCGGGACGGAGCACGTGTGCCCTGGCCGTGTTCGAGCAGGCGGTCTCCCGGGGCCGCTCCGCGCTGATTCTCGCTCCCGATCGCACGCGCGCCGACGTGCTGACCCCGCGCGCGCAGGCGCTTGGCCCGGATACGGTGCGCCCGGTGCGCACGCCCGCATCTTTCGCCTATCAGGTGGTGGCCACGTGGCGTACCCAGCGCGATGTTCCGTTGGAGGGGGTCGAGCTGGTGACGGGTGCGGCCCAGGATCAGATGCTCGCCGAGGCCCTGGAGTCGGTGGAGGCCCCGTGGCCGCAGGACATTGGCCCGCAGATGCGCGCGATGCCGGCGTTCCGCGCTGAGCTGCGTAACCTGGTGGCCCGCGCGGGCGAGGCCGGGATGGGCGCGTCCGAATTGTCCGAGGCCGGGGCCCGGTTTGGCCGTCCGGAATGGCAGGGTGCGGGCGCGATTGTCGCGGCGCTGGAGGAGGGGCCCGAGCGCTCCCCGGAGTATCTGCGCACCCTGCGCGTGGATTTGTCGCGCATCCAGGCGCTCGCGGCCGACCTGATCGACGCATGGGAGCAGGATGCGCCCTCGCACGGCGTGCAGGCGTCCTGCCCGGTGCCCGACGTCGTGATCGTTGATGATCTGCAGGATTGCACGCCCTCGACGCTGAGGCTGCTGGGGGCCTGCCGCGATGCCGGTGCCCGGATCGTTGCCTTCTCGGATTCCGACGTGGCCGTGGCCGGGTATCGCGGCGGCGAGCCGCACCTGGACCGCAGGCTCGCGAGCGCCCTGGGTGTTGAGATCGCTGAGCTGGGCCAGGTGTACGACACGTCGCGCGCCGTGCGCGAGCTGGCTCGGCAGGCCTGCGCGCGCATCGCTCAGTCGGGTTCGCCCGCCCGGCGAGAGGCCGTCGTCGCGGACGATGTCCCGGACGGACGGCTCGTCACTCACCTGGGTGCGACGCCCTCGCAGATGGGGGCCCTCATCGCGCGCGCCCTCAGGTCCCATCACCTGCACGACGGCATCGAGTTCTCGGATCAGGTCGTCATCGTGCGCAGCTCCTCGATGGTTGCCGAAACCAGCCGCTACCTGGAGCGTGGTGGCGTGCCTGTTGCGGGCGGCGGCCGGGCCTTTGACTTCGCGACCCAGCCGACGACGCGCCTGCTCCTGGACCTGGTGACCATGCCGACGGGACAGCGCGACACGGACGTGGCCGTGCGCCGTGAGCTCGCCGAGCGCCTCCTGCCATCGCCCCTTGTGCGCGCCGACGCCCTCGCCGTCCACCGTCTGCTGCGCCGTCTGAACGCAGCGCGTGCTCAGGCCGCAGAGGAAGCGGGCGACGAGGCCCCGGCGATCCCGCTGACGGCTGCCGACCTCGTGAGTGATCCGCAGACGTGGAGGCCGGCCCTCGAGCAAGCCCAGCAGGCGGGCGGCAAGCGCTCCCGCGCAGCCGCAATGCTCGCGCGGCCCCTCGAGACCGCCGCACGCCTGTGGGAGCTGGGGATGAGTGGCAGCGCGCGTCCTCAGGAACGCCTGTGGTCCCTGTGGGAGGCATCCGGGGTGGCCGGCGAGTGGCGCTCGCGGGCGATCGCGTCGGACGAGTCGTCGGGCTGGTATGACGACCAGCTGGACGCGGTTGTGGCGCTCCTGCGCGTTGCGGACGTGTGGGAGCAGCGCAACCCCGCCGGCTCCGCCGTGAGATTTGCGTCCGAGCTGCTGGCCGGTTCGGTCCCCATCGACACGATCTCGCGCGTGGGCGTGCGCCCGGGCGGCGTCGAGGTCCTCACCCCCGCGCAGGCGATGGGCCGCCACTGGCAGGTCGTCGTTCTCGCTGGCCTGCAGGACGGGGCCTGGCCGAACCTGCGCCTGCGCGACCGGATCCTGCGCGCCGACCTCCTCGCGGACGTGGGCGCGGGCCGCGTCGCCGTGGGCGAGGACGGGCGCGAGGAACTCATCGACTCGACGCGCCAGGCCCGGCGCGCGGTGCTGGACGACGAGTATCGCCTCTTTGTGGCGGCCGTGACGCGATCGCGCAGCATCGTGCACGCAGGCGCGGTGCGCTCGGAGGACGCGGCCCCCTCGGTGTTGTTCGACCTGGTGGCGCGTTTGGCGGGCACGCATAGAGAGAATGACATCGTCCCGGTGGATCCGGTCGAGGCGCCGCTGTCCCTGTCCGGGCATATCGCTGACCTGCGGGCGCGCGCGGCCAACCCTGACGATCCGGCTGACGCCCAGCTCGCCGCCACCCTCCTGGCCCTCATGGCACGCGAGGGTATCGCTTCCGCTCAGCCGCACCGGTGGCTGGGCGCGGGCGGCACGCCGACCAGCGCGCAGGACTACCGCGGGCAGATCGTCTTGTCGCCGTCGCAATTCGAACGCGCGCTAGCATGCCCGCTGCGCTGGTTCCTCACCACGATCGGGGCCGACGCGCCGTCGAACGCGGCCGCCAGCCTTGGCACCCTCGTCCACGCGGTTGCCGAGGAGCATCCGCACGGGACCCCCGAGGAGCTCACCGCGGCGCTGGAGGCTCGCATTGAGGAGCTGGGCTACAACCTGGACACGTGGGCGGGGCGCGTCGCCGACCGTCACGCGCGCGACATCGTGAACAACCTGGCCTCCTACGTCGTCGGTGTTCCCGGTGACGTCACGGTGGAACAGACGGTGTCGGCCGAGGTCGAGGGCGTGACCATCCGGGGCCGGATGGACCGACTCGAGCAGGTGGACGAGGGCGTACGCGTGACTGACCTGAAGACCGGTAAGGGCGGTTACACGAAGGCCAACGTCCGGGAGAACCCGCAGCTGGCCGCCTACCAGATGGCACTCCTCGCCTCGGGAGAAAAGGTTGCGGGGGCTCGCATCGCCCTGCTCGGCGGTTCCAAGCCGCAGATTTTCGATCAGCCCGCGCTCCAGGGGGAGGAGCTGGAGCGGTGGCGCGAGTGGGTGCGTGAGGTGGCACTGAGCGCTCGTGGCCCGTACTTCGAGGCGAGGCCCTCTGCGGAGGCTTGCCGATACTGTTCCTTCGATCGGTTGTGCCCGGCTCGTGAGCGCGGCCGCAAGGTGGTGGAGTGACGTGGGAAAGGACAGCGCAATGGCCCTGAGTGCCCTGCAGATTCAGGCAATCGTCGATGCAACGAAGAAGCCGACGCCCGAGCAGGTGCGCGTCATCGAGGCCCCGCGTCGCCCGCTCCTCGTCGTGGCGGGAGCGGGGTCGGGTAAGACCGAGACCATGTCGATGCGCGTGCTGTGGCTCCTCGCCAATCACCCGGACTTGAGCCCGTCGTCGATTCTGGGCCTCACCTTTACGCGCAAGGCGGCGGGCGAGCTGGGGGAGCGCCTGCGCGAACGCATCCGGCTACTCTCACGAGAGATGCCGCAGCTGCGCGAGCGCCTCGACGAGGACCCCGTCTCCCTCACCTACAACTCCTTCGCCGAACGCATCGTGTCCGAGCACGGGATGCGTATCGGCATCGACCCCGACTTCTCGATGCTCTCCGAGGCCGGGGCTCTGGACCTCATGCTGCAGATCGTCGAGGCGTGGCCCACCGACCTTGACGAGGACCTCACGCCCCTGGGCGCAGTCGGCCAGATCCTGCACCTGGCGGGCGAGATCGCCGAGCACGGGTACACGGTGGAGAGCGCCCGCGATGCCCTCGTGGACTTTGGGCGCGAGCTCGAACAGGTGGGCGAGACGAACGACGACGCGCGGCGCCTGCTGCGCGCGAACCGGCGCCGCATCGCCTTCCTTGACCCCATCGCGGAGTATCAGAAGCGCAAGCGGGACATGGGCGTGCTGGACTTTTCCGACCAGCTCGTCCTGGCCACGCGCATCGTGCGTGAGGCCCCGGCGGTTCGCGAGGCTCTGCGCGAGGAGTTCCGCGCGGTCCTCCTCGACGAATTCCAGGACACGTCCGTGATCCAGATGGACCTGCTGTCCATGCTGTTCGGCGACCACGCCGTCACCGCGGTGGGCGACCCGAATCAGGCCATTTACGGCTGGAGGGGGGCCTCGGCCTCGTC
>CAUTGT010000150.1:0-4182 GCA_963537735.1 uncultured Actinomycetaceae bacterium
CTCCTGTCGGAGGAAGAGGTCGAACGTATCCTCTCGCCGGAGAACCTCGCGAACCCGAAGTACGCGGGCACCGAGGAAGACTGAGCGCCTGACGCGCACAAACGACGAGGCCGGGGACCCCGCGTGGGGATCCCTGGCCTTCGTTGTGCGTGGCGTTGCTAGGGGAGGAGGGACTCCTTGAACGAGCGCACGAAGGTGCCGAATCGCTCGACCCGGTCGGAGAAGTACCGGTAGATGCGCCTGCGCGCGTCGCCCACGTACTCGACGGTGCGCAGATCCTCGTAGCGGAAGCGTCCCCGTTCGTCGATGAGCGCCGAGTCGACCAGGCGCCCGGTGATTTCGCAGCGGAAGTGCGTGTAGGTGCCGTCGTCCGTAGCCTCGAGGACGCGGCACAGCAGGCTCATTTGGGAGCCTTCGAGCACGGGGATGCCGTCGTGGTCGCTCGACGTCAGCTGCGCGTCCCCGAGCTTGTCGCCGCCCGAGACTGTTCCGGCGTACTCAAAGAGACCCATGGCCTCGGCACCGAACAGATTGAGGGAGCAGACGCCGGAGCGCTTGATCGAGCGGGCAGCGTGCGTGGTGGAGTCGCAGCCGATCATGACCATCTGTCCCAGTGAGTACGAAGATGAGCCCGTCGTGATGCCGACGCCGACGGTCTCGTCCGGGTACGCCAGGATGTAGACCGGAAAGCCGTAGTAGAACTTCTCTGTGTCGTAGGGAACGTGCATGCATCCATTGTGTGCCCGCTATAGGCGGCAGGCAGCACCTATCCCATTGATTGGCACAAACGACGAGGCCGGGGACCCCGCGTGGGGATCCCCGGCCTCGTTCTCATGACCGCTGGGCGCCGCGATGGAGGAGCGCGGGCCTAGCGACGATCACTCCTCGCCAGCGTGGTCGTTGCCCTGGATCGAGTAGTTGAACAGGTCGTACTTCTCGATCGCCTGCTGGACGACGGACGGGTCAACCTGACCCTTGTCGGCCAGGGCAGCCAGTGTGCGCACGACCATCGACTCGGCGTCGATGTGGTACCAACGACGGGCCGCGCGACGGGTGTCGGAGAAGCCGAAGCCATCCGCGCCGAGCACGTGGTAGTCGCCGGGGACCCACTGACGGATCTGGTCGGGCAGCATACGGTCGAAGTCGGAGGAGGCCACGAACGGACCCTCGCGACCCGCGAGCTTCGTCGACACGTAGGGCGTGCGGCGGGGCTCGGTGGGGTGGAGGTAGTTGTGCTCCTCGGCATCCAGGCCGTCGCGGCGGAGCTCGTTCCACGAGGTCACGGACCACACGGCGGCATCCACGCCCCAGTCGCGGGCCAGCAGCTCGCGAGCCTCGCGCGCCCACGGCACGCCCACGCCGGAGGCGAGCAGCTGAGCCTTGGGGCCACCGAAGTTCTGGTGCTCATCGACGTTGTAGATGCCCTTGACGATGCCCTCGACGTCCACGTTCTCCGGCTCGGCAGGCTGGTGGATCGGCTCGTTGTACACGGTGATGTAGTACATGACGTTCGGGTCGCGGCCGGCCGCGTCGCCGTACATGCGCTGCAGGCCATCCGCCATGATGTGGCGGATTTCGTAGGCGTAGGCCGGGTCGTAGGACACGAATGCGTGGTTGGTGGCAGCGAGGACCTGCGAGTGGCCGTCCATGTGCTGCAGGCCCTCGCCCGCGAGCGTCGTGCGACCGGCGGTCGCGCCGACGACGAAGCCCTTGGTGAGCTGGTCGCCCGCGGCCCAGAACTGGTCGCCCGTGCGCTGGAAGCCGAACATCGAGTAGAAGATGTAGATTGGCACCATCGGCAGGTCGTGCGTGGCGTAGGCCGTGCCGACGACCTGGAAGGCCGCAGCGGAGCCGGCCTCGGTGATGCCCGTGTGCAGGATGCGGCCCTGCTCGGACTCACGGTAGGACAGCATCATGTCCGCGTCAACGGGCGTGTAGGACTGGCCGGTCGTGTTGAAGATCTTCGCCGACGGGAAGATCGCGTCCAGGCCGAAGGTACGGGCCTCGTCGGGGATGATCGGCACGAAGTACTTGCCGACCTCCTTGTCCTTGAGCAGGTCCTTGATGAGGCGCACGAGAGCCATGGTCGTGGCGACCTCGAGCTTGCCGGAACCCTTGGACAGCGCCTCGAAGGGACGCGTGGGCAGCGCGGGAAGCTTGGGCTGGCGCTCGGCGCGGCGCTCGGGCACCCAGCCGCCGAGGATCTCGCGGCGCTCCTTCATGTACTGCAGGGCCGGGTGATCGGCCGGCGGCATGTAGTACGGGGGCTTGTAGGGATCGCGCTCGAGTTCCTCGTCCGTGATCGGGATCTGCAGGCGATCACGCAGCTGCTTGGCGTCCTCGAGCGTCAGCTTCTTCATCTGGTGCGTCGAGTTACGGCCGGCGAAGTGCGTACCCAGGGCGTAGCCCTTAATGGTGTGCGCGAGGACGACGGTCGGCTGGCCGGTGTGGTCCATGGCGGCCTTGTAGGCGGCGTAGACCTTGCGGTAGTCGTGGCCGCCGCGCTTGAGCTCCCAGAGCTGCTCGTCGGTCCAGTTCTTGACCATTTCCTTGGTGCGCGGGTCACGGCCGAAGAAGTGCTCACGCACGTAGGCACCGTCGTTCGCACGGAAGGTCTGGTAGTCGCCGTCCAGGGTCTCGTTCATGACGTGGACGAGGGCGTCGTCCTTGTCGGCGGCGAGCAGCTGGTCCCAGCCGCGGCCCCAGATGACCTTGATGACGTTCCAGCCGGCGCCCTTGAAGAAGGCCTCGAGCTCCTGGATGATCTTGCCGTTACCGCGCACCGGGCCGTCGAGACGCTGCAGGTTGCAGTTGATGACGAAGGTCAGGTTGTCCAGGCGCTGCTGGGCGGCGAGCTGGAGCATGCCGCGGGACTCGGGCTCGTCCATCTCACCGTCGCCGATGAAGGCCCAGGTGTGCTGCTGCGACGTGTCCTTGATGCCGTTCATGTGCAGGTAGCGGTCGAACCAGGCCTGGTAGATGGCCTCGGCGGGACCCAGGCCGAGCGAGACCGTGGGGAACTCCCAGAAATGCTCAAGCTGGCGCGGGTGCGGGTACGAGGGCAGGCCGTGCTCCGTGGAGACCTGCTGGCGGAAGCCGTCCATCTCCTCTTCGGAGAGGCGACCCTCGAGGAAGGCGCGGGCGTAGGGGCCGGGGGAGGCGTGTCCCTGGAAGAATACGTGGTCGCCGCCACCGGGGTGGTCCTTGCCGCGGAAGAAGTGGTTGAGGCCGACCTCGTAGAGGGTGGCAACCGAGGCGTACGAGGAGATGTGACCGCCGACCTTGACGCCGGGGCGCTGGGCGCGCGTCACCTGGACGGCGGCGTTCCAGCGGATCCAGCGGCGGTACTCGCGCTCCATGGCTTCGTCGCCGGGGAAGTACGGCTCCTGGTCAACGGGGATGGTGTTGACGTAGGGGGTCGTGTATTCCTGGGGGAGCTGAACACCGTTGCGGCGTGCTTCGTTGAGCATGTTCAGCAGGATGTAGCGTGCGCGGGGGCCGCCCTTTTCGTTGATGAGCCCGGACAGGGACTCAACCCATTCGGCGGTCTCCTGGGGGTCGTTGTCGGGAACCTGAGGGATCAGGCCGTTGACGACGACAGGGTGGGACTCGTGGAGTTGGCTCACGGTGTACCTTCTCGCTTGACTCGGTGCTGCTTGCGCAGCCTGCGTGAGCGGTGTCCTCTGGCGACACCGCACATTTCGGGACCATTGTCCCACTAATGGCAGACCTTTGCGAGTGTTTGCCTTGGCTTGTGACTATGACGTGCGCATCACCGCTTGGTAGGCGTTCCGCGTCGAATGAATCCGCAGCTCAGGCGGGGGAGCGCTCGTGGGAGTGTTTCATCGTGGACTATCCCTTGCATTCCAGTAGCTCCAATGCCCTAGGATGAAGGCGTGAACGTTGATATGACACTGAGCGCCAGCTCGTTGATGGGCGGTGCTGCGTGATGGCAGTGAGCCTGGGTTTTGCGTCCGATGCGATCGTGCAGGAGTTCTACGTCGATGACGACGTGGATCAGGCTGTGCGCGAAGCGATTGAAGGGGAGACGGGACATCCGCTCGTTGACGTCGATTACGCGGACGTCGTGGATGGTGCCATCGTCTGGTGGCGTGCGGATGACGCCGAGGAAGAGGACCTCGCGGACGTGCTCGTGGACGCGATGTCGAACCTGGATGACGG
>CAUTGT010000151.1:0-4171 GCA_963537735.1 uncultured Actinomycetaceae bacterium
CCCTCAAGGGTGATCGTCAGGTCATCGAAGTCATCGACTCCGGCCTGCAGACCGACCACGACGCCTTCGCCGGCTCGATGGACGGCGTCGACGTGCGCATGAGCCAGGCCGACGTGCAGGCCTTCGCGGGCAAGCTCCCGCACGGCGGAGCCGGCACGTACGTCACTAGCAAGATCCCCTTCGCCTACGACTACGCGGACAACGATGCCGACGTCGTGCCCCATTCCGAGAAGGACCTGTCCCACGGCACGCACGTCACCGCGATCGCGGCCGCCAACGCGGACGTCCTGCAGGGCACCGCGCCCCACGCGCAGATCGTCGTTGCCAAGGTCGCCTCGGACGTGGACGGCTCGATGCCCGACAGTGCCTTGCTGGCAGCCCTCGACGACGCGCTCGTCATCAAGCCCGACGTTATCAACCTGTCCCTGGGCGACGACTCCGGCATGAGCAGCGACGCGGGCAGCGTCTTCGCCGGCGTGTACGAGAAGCTCAGCGCCGCTGGCATCACCGTCAACGCCGCGGGCGGCAACGCCTTCTCCAACGCCTACGGCAACAACTCCGGCCAGAACAAGCCGTTCGCGACCGACCCCGACACGGGCACGCTCGGCGAACCCGCCTCCTACAAGTCCACCCTGGCCGTCGCCTCGGTCGACAACCAGGAGGCCCTGTCTTACGTGAGCCTGGGCGATCACAAGATTGCCTACCGCACGGCCCTCGACGGCCAGGGCGAGGCCGTGACCGGCCTGCGCGACATCCCCGAAAAGAGCTACCGCGTCGTCGACGCCGGCGCTGGCGGCACAGGCCAGCTCGAGAAATACGCGGGCACCGACCTCTCCGGCGTGATCGTCCTCGAGGACAAGGGTGGTACGGACTCTCGCGACGGCTCGGCGATGACCGAGGAACTCAAGGCGCGCAACCTGACGGCTCTCTCGCCGGCTCCCGCGGCCCTCATTGTCGCCGACACCGACGAAGCCGCTACGCCCTTCCAGGCGATCCTCGGCTCGACCACAGCGATGCCGACGGTGACTATCACCAAGAAGGACGGCGAGGCGATCCGCGAGGCCCTGGCCGCCGCCAACGGAGCCGACGTCACCGTGACCGTCACGCACTCCGGCATCGTTCTTGCCTCGAACAACCCGACGGCCTCAGAGTTCTCGGCGTGGGGCGTGGCCCCCGACCTGACGCTCAAGCCTGAGATCGCTGCCCCCGGCGGCGACATCATGTCGGCCTACCTCGGTAACGAGTACCAGCGCCTGTCGGGCACCTCGATGGCCTCCCCGCAGGTCGCGGGCATTAGCGCCCTCGTGCGCCAGCGCCTCGCGAGTGATCCCGCCTTCTCCGGCATGAGCGCCGAGCAGAAGAACGCCGTCGTCACCAACCTCCTCATGGGCACCGCCCACCCGCTCATCGACGTCGAACTGGGCGACGGCACCTACTACTCGCCGCGCAGGGTCGGCGCGGGCGCCGTTGACGCGCTCGCAGCGACCACCGCGACCGTCTACCCGACCGTCGTCGGAGCCGCCGATCCCTCCCGCCCGAAGGCCGACCTCGGCGACGGGACGAACGGCTGGACCTTCCAGGTGCGCCTGACCAACCTCTCCGACGCTGCCCACACCTACACCCTCGGCGGCCAGGCGCTGTCCGAGATGGTCGAGGAGGGCCTCTTCCTCGAGCACTCGCAGAACTGGGCGGGCGCGGGCATCTCGCTGACCTTCTCCGGTGACGGCGTCGCCGAGGCCGGGGACGCCCAGCAGATCACGGTCCCCGCGAAGTCGGATACCACCGTGACCGTCACCGTGACCCCCGAGTCCGAGTTCGCGACCTTCGCCTCGGCGAACACCCCGAAGGGAACCTTCATCGACGGCGCCGTGACCTTCACGAGCGAGGACGGGACCCCGAGCCTGACCGTGCCCTACCTGGGCTTCTACGGCTCGTGGGGAGCCCCGGACGTCTTCGACGGCAAGTGGTCGGACAACGAGACGACGCCCGTGCACGTTTACCGCTCGGCGCTGGTCAACGCCCACTCGTCCATCCCGCTGGGAGCGCTGAACCCGCTGTCGGACAAGCAGGACTCGAACCTGGTCTCCACGATCAACACACAGCGTCTCATCACGTCGCGCGCCAAGTGGGCGGGTGCCCCCGACAAGATCGCGCCGCTGACCGGCATGCTGCGCTCCGTCCCGTCGATGACGGTGACCTACCGCAACTCCGCGGGGCAGTCCGTGCGCTCCTACACGATCAACCGCGTGCGCAAGTCCCTCTACGACCTCGAGACCGGCTGGACGAAGCCGGGCGAGTTCGCCGGTGAGGAACCCTTCTTCGATGGGTACGACGAATCCGGAAACGCACTGCCCGACGGCCGCTACACGCTGACGATCGAGGCCGCGACGGACGGCCCGTCCTCGCAGAAGCACCAGATGAGCTACGAGTTCACGCTGGACACGCAGGCCCCCGTCATCTCTAACCTGACGGTGAGCGGCGAGGGCGACGCCCGCACGGTGTCCTTCGACGTCACTGACGCCTCGCCCGTGGCCGGCATCGACTTCCACGAGAACGCCGATGGCACGTGGTACTACCGCAAGCTCGTCGAGGACGACGGCGAGATCCTGGCCGACGGCACGCACCGCTACCACTTTGACGTGCCCGTCTCGGAGCTGAAGGCCGCGTGGGCAGCGCAGGGACGCACCGACGAGGCCCCGGTGGCCCCGTACCTGTTCGCCTGGGACTGGGGCGTCAACCCCGCCAAGCAGGAGGTGCGCCTCCAGGGTGATCCCGCGCCTGCTCCGACTCCGGAGCCGACGCCTGCGCCGGAGCCTTCTCCGGATCCGACTCCGGCTCCTGCCCCGCAGGGAGGAGCGTGGATCAGTGACTCTGTCGGCTGGTGGTATCGCTATGCGGATGGCAGCTACCCGGCTGGCCAGGCGGTGCGGATCGGTAACTCGATCTACCGTTTTGACGCTCGCGGTTACATGCGCACCGGATGGGCGAGCGAGGATGATGCGTGGTACTTCCACGATGCGTCGGGTGCTCAGGCGAGTGGCTGGGTGAAGGATGGCTCCTCCTGGTACTACCTGGATCCGGCGACGGGCCAGATGGCGACCGGTTGGCTGCTCGATGGGCCGACCTGGTACTACCTGACGCCCGGTAGTGGTGCGATGGCCACCGGCTGGGTGAAGGATGGTTCCTCCTGGTACTTCATGCACTCCAGCGGTGCGCTGACCACCGGCTGGCTGAAGGATGGTGGCTTCTGGTACTACCTGAGTACCGACTCGGGTGCGATGTACACGGGTGGGCACTGGATCGGCTGGAAGTGGTACTACTTCAACGAGAACGGCCAGTGGAACGGCTGAGGCCTGACGCAACGCACTGACATGCGTGACGCAGTGTGCGCCCCCGGGATACCGGGGGCGCACACTCGTGATCAGTCAATTATCTGATGGGTTAAAATCCCAGGATTTTCTCAGCTCACCTTGCCGTTGTCGCAAGGTTCGACTCCTACAGTAGGTGTCATCACAAGGGAATACGGCACGGGCCGGGCCCGAGCAATGCCGACGAGACGTCATTGAGGAGCCTTCTGGGACAAATTGCACTGTGTTGATGGGATACGCCGAGGGGTCGACCGCGAGGTCGGCCCCTCGGCGTATCCGCAGCCGGAGTGAGTCGTGGGAACTGTGCGCTGTTGGAACTCCGCTGTTTCGGGCGCTGTTCTTACTGCCCACCAATTTCGCATGCAATTCCCCTGAGTAATCTTGTTGGTTTATGTTAGTTCACATTGCTGTGGCACTTGTGTTTTGGAATTGCATGCGACTTTGTGGAGCCAGCACGCGCGGCCTCCCTCTGGTCCTCATGTAGCGCAATTCCCCCGTCGACGGTCTCGAGGTTGCTGCTTGGGGTGTCGTTGTGTCCACAGAGCAGATCGCCCGGGCGAATAATGCTGACAATGGGCCGTCGTCTACGAAAAGCCGGGGCGCGCCAGGCATATTGCCCGACGCGCCCCGGCCTCGTCGTTGCGAGACGTTGCTACTCAGAGGCGCTCAAAACCAGCGTCCCACGCGGCGCGCATGGGGTTCGCGTCGGCGACCAGCTGATCGAAGCGAAGGTCGGCGATGTCGATGACCTCGCCGAGCGCGAAGCGGGCCTCGCGGGCGGGGGAGTGCTCGACGCGGCGCCA
>CAUTGT010000152.1:0-4147 GCA_963537735.1 uncultured Actinomycetaceae bacterium
CGGGGCGCAGCTGTGCTACGACCTGTCTCAGGGTTTCCCGCTGATCACGACGAAGCGCGTGCACCTCAAGTCGGTGGTCGGCGAGCTCCTGTGGTTCCTGTCGGGGTCGTCGAACGTGTCCTGGCTCCAGGACAACGGGATCCGCATCTGGAATGAGTGGGCGGACGAGGACGGTGAGCTGGGCCCGGTGTACGGCGTCCAGTGGCGTTCGTGGAACGCCGGGGACGGCCGCCACATCGATCAGATCTCCCAGGTCCTCGAGACGCTGAAGACGAACCCGGATTCGCGCCGCATGGTGGTGTCCGCGTGGAACGTCGGCGACCTGCCGCAGATGGCGCTCGAGCCCTGCCACGCGTTCTTCCAGCTGTACGTGGCTGACGGCCGCCTGTCGCTGCAGCTCTACCAGCGCAGCGCAGACATGTTCCTGGGCGTGCCCTTCAACATCGCGTCCTACTCGCTGCTCACCCACATGTTCGCCCAGCAGGCGGGCCTGGAAGTCGGCGACTTCATTTGGACGGGCGGGGACTGCCACATCTACTCCAACCACACGGAGCAGGTGACCGAGCAGCTGAGCCGCGAGCCGTACCCGTTCCCTCGCCTGGAGCTCGCGAAAGCCCCCTCGATGTTCGAGTACTCCTTCGACGATATCTCGGTGACGGACTACCAGCATCACCCCACGATCAAGGCTCCGGTCGCGGTATGACGAAACTGGGAGCGATTTGGGCGCAGGATTGCAACGGGATCATCGGGACGGGCACGGCCATGTCCTGGCATGTTCCCGCTGATTTCCGCCACTTCAAGGAGTCCACGATGGGCTGCCCGATCATCATGGGCCGCCGCTCGTGGGAGGCTCTCGGGCACGCTCTGCCGGGCCGCACGAACATCGTCATCACCCGCACCCCCGGGTACGAGGCCGAGGGCGCTCTCGTTGTCTCCTCCGTCGATGAGGCGCTTCAGATCGCACGCGAGGAAACGGCGCGCACGGACGCCCCCTACATCTGGATCACGGGCGGTGCTCAACTGTACGCGGAGACCCTCCCCCTCCTAGACGAGGCCGTGGTGACCGACCTGGAGCTGGACGTGGCCGCGAGCGCTCCCGAGGGATCGACCTTCGTGTACGCGCCGCCGCTGGATCCGGCGCTGTGGCGCAGGGATGAGGAGCGCAGTGACGCGCAGTGGCGTGAGCGCTCCGGGGATGCTCGTTGGAAGGTGAGCACCTGGGTGCAGCGCTAAGCGACGCCCCCCGTTTCGATACCTGTCCGGCAAGGCCCCGCGCATCGCGCGGGGCCTTCATCGTAGGATGCATTGTGCCCTCTTCACCGTTGCTGACGAATCCGACGCTGCGCGCGCTCGTGGCGATCGCGCTGTTTACGTACACGGCGCAGAACATGCTCAACGTGTCGATCGCTCCCCTGTCGCGTGCCCTCGATCTGCCCGAGTGGATCGTGGGCGCGGCCGTGTCCTTGGCGGCCGCAGCGGTGACGGCGCTCAGCCAGTTCTGGGGGCGCCGCTCGATCGCCTGGGGACGCAGGCGCGTCATCCTGTTGGCACTGTTCTTGGCTCTTACGGCGGGCACGCTCTTTTCGGCGGCGGTGTGGGCGAGGGCTGCCGGTTACATCGGCGCTTTCCTCGCGGCGGGCGCCATCATGGCGGCGCGCGGCCCCTTCTTCGGCGCGGCGGTCGCCGCGATCCCGCCGACGGGCCAGGCCCTCGTCGCCGAGGTGACCCCCGACGAGGCCTCGCGCGTGCGCGGCACGTCCGCGTTCTCCGGCGCGATCAACCTGTCCGTCATGATCGGCTCCCTCGTCTCCTCGGCGCTGGGAGCCTGGTGGATCTTCGGTCCCGTGCACGCCACCCCGATCTTCGTCCTCATTGCCCTGGCCATCGCCCTCATCTGGTTGCCCCGCGACGGGGCTTCCACGCGCCCGAGGAGGCGCCTGCCCCGCCTGACGGCTAGGGACACGGAACCCGAGCAGGCGGCCCCGGCCTCGTCGGTAAAAACGACGGAGCAGGAGAGCATGAGCGGGGCGACGGCCACCGCCGAGCTGCCCCCGCGCGTGCGGTGGACCGACCGGCGCATCGCCCCGTGGATCGCCTCGGTGTTCGGCATCTATTTTGCGAACGGCGTCGTTCAGATCACGATGGGTTTCCTCGTCCAGGACCGCGGCGGACTCGAGCCCGCGCCCGCCGTTTCCATGACCGCCCTCATGCTGCTGGCCAACGCTGCTGGAGCCATGCTCATGCAGCTGATCGTCGTGCCTCGCCTGGGGTGGAGTCCGCGCACGCTGCTGCGCACGGGTATGACGCTCGCCCTCGTGGCCCTCGCGTGTCTGACGATTGCGCCGTCGCTGTGGGCGCTGGCGGTCTCGACGTTCGCGATGGGCGTCGCCTCGGGCATGGCCTCCCCCGGCTACTCGGCGGGCGCGTCCCTGGCGGTGAGCGCGCGCGAGCAGGGCGGCATCGCCGGCGTCATCAACGCGACCGGCGCGATCACGTGGATCGTGGCCCCCGTGAGCGCCACGGCCCTGTACGGCTGGATGCCGCTGTCGCCCTTCCTGCTGGCACTCTCACTGGTCGCGCTGTCGTGCGCGTGCGCCTGGTGGCTGCTGCACCGAGCGGACATCGAGGATCGCGCCCGCGACTAGGTGGGACTAGGACGAGTGCCCCACGCCTCACGGCACATGCGGCGCTATCCTAGAGGGGTACGTAAGCCCTACGCGAAGGAGCCACCTGTGGCACAAGAAACCCGTACCGAAACCGACTCGATGGGCGCCGTTGAGGTCCCCGCGAACCGCTACTGGGGCGCTCAGACCGAGCGTTCGCTGCACAACTTCGACATTGGACGCAACACCTTCGTGTGGGGCCGCCCGATGGTGCGCGCCCTTGGCATCCTGAAGAAGTCCGCGGCCCTGGCCAACGCCGAGCTGGGCGAGCTGCCCGCCGACATCGCGAACTACATCGCGCAGGCCGGCGACGAGGTCATCTCCGGCAAGCTCGACGACAACTTCCCGCTGGTCGTCTTCCAGACCGGTTCGGGCACGCAGTCGAACATGAATGCCAACGAGGTCATCTCCAACCGCGCCATCGAGATCGCGGGCGGCACCATGGGAACCAAGTCCCCCGTGCACCCCAACGATCACGTGAACCGTGGCCAGTCCTCGAACGACACGTTCCCCACCGCCATGCACATCGCGGTCGTCTCCGAGCTGCACGACATGTACCCGCGCGTGCGCCAGCTGCGTGACACCCTGGACAAGAAGGCCAAGGAGTTCGAGGACGTCATCATGGTGGGCCGCACCCACCTGCAGGACGCCACCCCGATCCGCCTGGGCCAGGTCATCTCCGGCTGGGTTGCTCAGATCGACTTCGCCCTTGACGGCATCGAGTACGCGGACACCCGTGCGCGCGAGCTGGCCATCGGCGGCACCGCCGTGGGCACCGGCCTGAACGCTCACCCGAAGTTCGGCGAGCTCACCGCCAAGAAGATCTCCGAGGAGACCGGCATCGAGTTCACGCAGGCCGACAACCTGTTCGCCGCCCTGGGCGCGCACGACGCGCTGGTGCTGGTCTCGGGCGCGCTGCGCGTCCTGGCCGACGCCCTCATGAAGATCGCGAACGACGTGCGCTGGTACGCCTCCGGCCCGCGTAACGGCATCGGCGAGCTGATCATCCCCGAGAACGAGCCGGGCTCGTCCATCATGCCGGGCAAGGTCAACCCGACCCAGTGCGAGGCCATGACCATGGTCGCCACGCAGGTGTTCGGCAACGACGCGACGGTCGGCTTCGCCGGCTCGCAGGGCAACTTCCAGCTCAACGTCTTCAAGCCCGTCATGGCCTGGAACGTCCTGGAGTCCATCCGCCTGCTGGGCGACGCCTGCGTGTCCTTCGATACGAACTGCGCGTACGGCATCGAGCCCAACTACGAGAAGATCCAGCACAACCTGGACATCAACCTCATGCAGGTGACGGCCCTGAACCGCCACATCGGCTACGACAAGGCCTCGAAGATCGCGAAGAACGCGCATCACAAGGGCCTGTCGCTGCGCGAGTCCGCCCTCGAGCTCGGCTTCCTGACGGCCGAGGAGTTCGACGCGTGGGTCGTTCCCGCCGACATGACGCACCCCAGCGCCGCCGACGAGTGATCCGC
>CAUTGT010000153.1:0-4141 GCA_963537735.1 uncultured Actinomycetaceae bacterium
GGCGAGCCCGTGGGGATCCACTCGTCCGCGGTGTGCATCGACACCGTGCGGGCCTCGCCCGAGCCGGCGAGCGCCAGCGAGGCGGCAACCGACACGGCCGTCTCGAAGGAGCGACGATCCCACGCGTCCACGCGCGTATCCAACAGCACCATGTGGTGCGAGCGGTGCGTCTCCTCGAACTGGCGCACGATCAGGCGACCAAAGCGGGCCGTCGACGGCCAGTGCACCGCGCGACGGTCGTCGCCCGGCTCGTAGTCGCGCAGGGCGTGGAAGGACACGTCGGAGCTCGTCAGCTTCTCGCTGGCCACGCCCTCGACGTCCATCTGCATGCCCGTCGCATCAAAGGAGAAACGCACCGTCGGCGGGTGCACGTGCACGAGGATCGGGTCATCCCACGAACGCACGCGACGCAGCAGTCCCAGGCCGTCCATGCGCACGGTGCGCGCGGGGCCCACGTTGATGACGCCGCGGCGCTTCGTCATGACCGAGAAGGACTCGTTCCACGTGCCATTTCCACTGATCGGGGGCACGAGGAACTCGCCACTGCCTCGTCCAATCGTGACCTCCACGAGGGTCGAACCCGAGCGGCGCCCGGACTCGTTGACCACGCGGACGCGGCCCACCGCCACCTGGCCGGCGACGATGCGATCGTTCTTCATGCGCAGGGTAACGGACAGCGGGGACGGGGAGGCGACCGAAGCGACCGCGACCACGAGGGCCACCAAGCCCATCACGGCCACGATGAAGCCCTCCAGCCAGCCGAAGGCGAGGGCCGCGACGGCGCCCGCGAGCATCGCCGCGATCACCGCCCACCCCACCGGGGTCAGCGCGCCCAGCCAGCGGGCGACGCCCTCGTAGCCGGGCAGCGCCTGCACGCGGGCGCTCAGGGCGCGCCACGCATTCCTCACAAGTCGACGTAGTTTCTTCACGGCTCACCTCACCGGGCGGCAATTGCCGACGCGCACCTTCTGCGCGAACGCCGCCTCGGAATCCGCCCGCGTCGCGATGTTCGACTCGATGGGACCGGCACGATCGATAGTCACCTCTTCGGTCCAACCGTCCAGATCCGAACTAATCGTACATTTGTGAGTAAGCGACGTGCCAGCCCACCCCGGAGCACTGAACGTAAAGGTGTGGCATCCACCCGGGGACGTGTGCTTCTCGCCTCCCTGGCAGACGTCCGTCCACGTCAGGTTCACGTCCAGCTTCGTGGTCTCCGTCGGCTGCTGACTCATCACCGTCTCACCCACACCATTGACCGCGACGACCGTGGCCTGGTAGCGGGTGCCCTGGGCCAGATCGGAGAAGGTCGCCGTGTTGACACCGTCACGCACAGTCTGCGTCGCGCCGTTATTCAGTGACACGCGGACCTCGGTAACCTCCGGGTTCGCGCCCACCGGATCCCACTGAACCGTCAGGCTCGTCGAGTTGACACCTGTGAACCGCACGCCCACATCCGAGGGGCGGCCCGTCGCTGTGCCCGTGGCGGGTACGACCTCAGAGACCGTGCCATTGATGCCCGTCTGGCAGAAGTAGTACGTCTTCGCCTCCCAGCCGTTGACGGGCAAGATGGCGCCGTCATCGGTCTGCTCACCTCTCGCACATGAGTTGGGGTCCGCCGAATAGCGCAGCGTCAGATCCGACACTTCGAAGCCTCGGCCCGGAACGCGCGCAAGACCGCTCACCTTCAGCTCGCCCGCGCGGTTCGTTCCCGACAGGGTCGGGGCAGCGATCGGCGCAGGGGTCGTCGTGATGGATACCGTCGCGTATCCCTCCGCCGACGTGTCGCCGTGCGAGTTCGACAGCATCACCGAGGCAGTCACCTTGCTGCCCGTGCGCACCTTGGGTAGCGTCACCTCGCCATCTGCCGATAGCACTTGCGCCTCGGCGCCATTGACCTTAACCGTGGCCTGTCCCCAGCCCTTTCCGTTGGGAGATCCCACGTTCCACTTGACCTGGACCTGCGCATAATCCGGATCCCGATCCGCACCAACCACCACCGCACGCACGTCGGTCGGCTGATCGGGGGCACCGTGCGGGTAGCCCTCGGTCGCCGAGGACGGCAGCGACGGTTTGTCCGCGTCGTTCTGGGCCTGGACCTGCACCGAATACAACGTGCCGTTCTTCAGCCCCGGAATCGTCATCGAGAACTGCGAATCGGGCGCCGGGTAAGCAACCGGCTGACCGCCGCCGGGTCCATTGAGCAACACCGTGTACGTGCGGATCGGAGATCCCTCGTTGTTCGGCTTTGTCCACGAGACGGTCAGGGCCCCATCCGAACCCACAACCGTGGGCGCGGCCATCTGATCGGGCTCGACATCGACCTTCACCTCGGCAGACGGTGCCGACGGATCGGAGTCACCGGCCTCGTTCGTCGCAACGACCGTGAAGCGGTGCTTCGCACCATTCGTCAGGCCCTTGATCTGCATACCCGGCTTAGTGGTGTTGTAGGTACGCCCGTCCAACAGGTCCGTCACCGTGTAGCCAGAAATCGTGCCACCGTTCGAGGCAGGCTCATCGAACTGCACGAAGGCGGTCTGCGACCCCATCGCCGTCGCCTTCACATTTTGCGGCGGTTCAGGGCGATCGAGGACCTGGACGACGACTCGGCCCTGGACCACACGATCGGGGTCGTTCGTCGCGTCCATGACGCGGTACACGATGGTCATGTTGCCGTGGAAGCCCGCCTTGGGGGTCACCGACAGGACGTTGCCGTTGCCCGAGGCGGTTCCCTGGCCCACGTGCACCGACGCATCCAGGACCACGAGCGGCTCCGGGAACGGGTTCGTCGTGTACTGCGAGAGGTTCACGTCCACCGTCTGGCCGGCCTTCGCCTTGATATGGGCCTCCGTGGTCGTCACGAGGGGCTTGGAGGACTTCACGATCGTCACCGGAATGTCGGCGTTGACCGCGCCCGAGCCGTCGTCGACGCTGACAGTAATCGCGCCGACCGGCCCCTTGGGCTGGTCCTTCTTGCCGGACACGGTCAGGTTGTAGCCGTCCAGGGACACGTCCACGCCGCCGGGGGCCTTCACCACGCGGTACTCGAAGGAGCCCTTCGCCTGGTCGTCCGGGTCGTCCACCATCTGCGTGAGGTCGACCGTCACGGACTCACCCTGGCCCACGAGGATCGGGGTCGGGGTCAGGCGCGGCGGCAGGTTCCTGGCCGGCTGGATCGTGATCGGGATCGTCAGGGTCGATGTCAGGGCCGAGGCGTCGTCCGAGGCACCATCACGCACCGTGAAGGACACCGAGGCCTTGCCCGAGGCCGTGTCGGGCGCGCTCAGAGTGATGTGCGTGGAGTCCTGAAGCGAGGCCGAATCCAGGCCGCCGCTGAACTTCACCGACGACGCGTCCGTGATGATCGGGGAGCGCGAGTTGTCGCGCACCAGCACGTAGTCGCGCATGTCGAGGGTCAGCGTGGAGCCCGCGCGCATCGCCACCGGGACGCGCGTCGTGTCCAGGCGCGGAGCCAGCAGGTCGGTGCCCGGCACCGTCACGACCGCGCTCGCGCTCAGGCCGTCAGGGTCCGTCACCGTGTACACGACGAGGCGACGGCGCGCGTCCGGGGAAATCGACAGGTTCTGCCCCGACACGCTCACGCCCGAGGCGTTGGAGGACACCGTCAGCGCGGCCGTGGTGCCGTCCGGATCCTCGTCGTTGACAAGGACGGCAACGCTCACGGGCTTAGAGTCCGAGGGAAGGTCGGAAACCGGCACGACGTCGTCGCGGGCGATCGGCGCGCGCAGCGGTGCCTCAGCGTCCACCGTCACGGTCAGCTGGCCCTGGGCGCGGCCGCCTCGGCCGTCCTCGATCTGGTAGGCAACGACGAACACGCCGTTCGTGGCGGGCGCTTTCACCGTCACCAGGTCCTCGGCCATCGTCACGGTCGCAGCCTCATCCGACACCGACACCGTCGACGGATCCGTGTCCACGGTCAGGGCGTCGCCGTCCGCGTCCAAATCGTTGCTCAGGACGTTGATGCTCACCTCGCGCCCCGGACGCACCGTCACCGAATCGGGAACGGCCGTCGGGTTGTGGTTCTGCGAGCCCGGAGGAGCGATGCCGACTCGCACGCGGGCGCGTCCCTGCACGCCGAGGCGGTCCTCGACGATGTAGGAGAAGGTGTCCGTGCCGGTCG
>CAUTGT010000154.1:0-4135 GCA_963537735.1 uncultured Actinomycetaceae bacterium
TCCGGTGACGAGGTCTTCAACCAGATGGCCAAGTGGCAGTCGATGAGCGCCGGCCTGCTCAAGATGCCTCTCGTCCTGCGCGTGTCCGTGGGCGCGAAGTACGGCGCTCAGCACTCCCAGGACTGGAGCGCGCTCGTCGCGCACATCCCGGGCCTGAAGGTCTACTTCCCGACCACCCCGACCGACGCCAAGGGCATGCTCAACCTGGCACTCGCCGGCACCGACCCGGTCGTGTTCCTCGAGAGCCAGAAGCTCTACGACAAGGGCGAGGACTTCGAGCCCGGCGGCGTGCCCGAGGGCTACTACGAGACCGAAGAGGGCGAGCCGGCGATCCGCCGCGAGGGCACCGACATCACGATCGCTGCCTACGGCGCGACCGTGTACAAGGCCCTCGAGGCCGCGGACGTCCTGGCTGAGAAGTACGGCCTGAGCGCCGAGGTCATCGACCTGCGCTTCGTCGCCCCGCTCAACTACGACAAGCTGATCGCCTCCGTGAAGAAGACCGGTCGCCTGGTCCTCACCTCGGACGCCGTCGAGCGTGGCTCCTTCCTCAACACGGTCGCCGCGAACGTGCAGACCCTGGCCTTCGACGCGCTCGACGCGCCGATCGCCGTCGTGGCCTCGCGCAACGGCATCACGCCCGGACCCGAGATGGAGTCGTTCTTCTTCCCGCAGGTCTCCTGGATCCTCGATGCGATTCACGAGCGCGTCCTCCCGCTGCCCGGCCACGTGCCCACCACGAAGCACGCGACCGAGGCCGAGATCGCGCGCCTGAACCGCGCGGGACTCTGAGGCGCTGGGGGCGGGCCGTTCCCCTTTCCGGTCCGCCCCCGTCCTTGGCTCGCACTCCCTGACGCGAGCCCGCGAGGCCGGGGCTACACTCCTCCTCACCGTGCCCCGGCCTCGCCCACATACTTGTTTCATTACCGTTTTTCTCCACCCAACGAAGAGATGGCAGAACCCATGGACATCACCAACGACCCGGCAGTGACCCCGGAGCAGCGCATCGAGGCGCTGCGCGCCGGCGTGGCCGACGAGCACTTCCCCAGCTGGGTGCCCGAGTCGAACAACCACATCCACACGTGCTTCTCGTTCAGCCCCTACACGCCCACGCACGCCGCGCTGCTCGCGCGCCGCAACGGCCTGCGCGTTGTCGGCTCGGTCGACCACGACTCGATCGGCGCCGCCGCTGAGATGAGCGAGGCGACCCGCATCCTGGGCATGGGTTCCGTTACCGGCTTCGAGATCCGAGCCCGCTTCGGCGAGGGCACGCCGCTCGCGCAGCGCAAGCTCAACAACCCCGATTCCGAGGGCGTCGCCTACATGACCGTGCAGGGCGTGCCCGCCCCGGCCCGCGAGAAGGTCGCCGAGTGGCTCGCCCCCAAGCGCGCCGCACGCCTGGAGCGTACCCTCGCCATGGCTGAGCGCGCCAACAAGATCCTCACCGACCTTGGCCTGGAGCCCTTCGACCCGCAGGCCGACATGGTCGGCATCTCCCAGTACGCCAATGGCGGTGGGATCACCGAGCGTCACCTGCTGGCCGCCATGGCCTCGGCCCTCATCCGTGGTTTTGGCCGCGGTCCCGCCCTGGTTCAGGGCCTGGACTCGATGGGCGTCGAGATCCCCGAGTCCCTCGCGCGCGTCCTGTCCGACGCCGACAACCCGCACCTCATGTACGACCTGCTGGGCGTCCTGAAGGCCAACTACCTGGATCGTATCTACATCCAGCCCACCGACGAGCTGCCCAGCGCCGCCGAGGTCGTCGAGTTCGCCGACTCGGTCGGTGCGATCGCCACCTACGCCTACCTGGGCGACGTGTCCGCCTCGCCGACGGGCGACAAGAAGGCCGAGAAGTTCGAGGACGACTTCCTCGACGAGCTCTTCGAGTACATGGAGTCGATCGGTCTGCGCGCCGTCACCTACATGCCCCCGCGCAACACCCCCGAGCAGCTTGAGCGCATCCACGCGCTCGCGGCCGCCCACGGCATGCTCGAAATTTCGGGCGTGGACATCAACCAGCCCCGCCAGCGCTTCACGTGCGAGGAG
Source organism: uncultured Actinomycetaceae bacterium (assembly GCA_963537735.1). Taxonomy (GTDB): domain Bacteria; phylum Actinomycetota; class Actinomycetes; order Actinomycetales; family Actinomycetaceae; genus Pauljensenia. The sequence goes on from CAUTGT010000154.1 coordinate 2,047, forward strand.
CTGCGTCGCCCCGAGTTCGCGGACCTCAACGAGGCCACGTGGGCCCTCGTCGCGCACGAGGCCCTGTCCTCCGTGGATCCCTCCCTGCACCTGCTGGGTCGCACGGGTCGCCTGACCCCCGAGGCCCTCGCCGAGCGCATCAGCCAGTACGCACCCCTGGGTCGCGCGATTGCCGACGGCGAGGACGCCGCCGCGGTCGCCGCCCGAGCCACATCGATTAACTGACGAGTTTCGTCGAGAAAGAGAGACATCATGAGTAACGCCCCCGAGGTACGCGGGCTCTTCCTGAAGGCCCTCGGCCGCCCGGTCATCGTGGCCCCCAGCTCGGCCGAGCCGACCGTCACCTTCGACGGCCCGCTCACCGAGGTCTGCCCCTGCTCCCTGAAGGAGACGGAGCTTCCCGTCGTCGTGCGCGCCGGCGAGGAGACCTTCGAGGTCCGCGCCACCGCCACGGGTGAGCGCGCCATCAACGGCCGCATCGCCCTCGTCACGGGCGGCGCCCAGGGCTTCGGCGCAGAGATCGCGCGCGGCCTGGTGGACGCCGGTTGCTTCGTGTACGTCGCCGACCTGAACGGTGAGGGCGCGGCAGCCAAGGCGGCCGAGCTCGGCGGCGAAGGCGTCGCCCACCCCATCACGGTCAACGTCGCCGACGAGGAATCCGTCGCGGCGATGGCCGCCGAGATTGAGCGCGTCACCGGCGGCCTCGACCTGGTCGTCTCCAACGCGGGCATCGTGCGCGCCGGCTCCGTCCTCGAGCAGGACGCCTCCGCGTTCCGCCTATCCACGGACATCAACTACGTGGCTTTCTTCCTGGTCACCAAGCACCTGGGCCAGCTCCTGGCCCGCCAGCACTCGACCGCTCCCGAGTGGCTGACCGACATCATCCAGATCAACTCCAAGTCCGGCCTCGTCGGCTCGAACAAGAACGCCGCGTATGCGGGTTCGAAGTTCGGCGGCATCGGCCTGGTCCAGTCCTTCGCCCTCGAGTTGGTTGCTCACGGCGTGAAGGTCAACGCGATCTGCCCCGGCAACTTCTACGACGGCCCGCTCTGGTCCGACCCGGACCGCGGCCTCTTCGTCCAGTACCTGAACTCCGGCAAGGTCCCCGGCGCGAAGACGGTTGCCGACGTCAAGGAGTTCTACGAGGCGAAGGTCCCCATGCGCCGTGGCGCCCAGGGCATCGATGTTCTGCGCGCGATCTTCTACATCGTTGAGCAGGAATACGAGACCGGCCAGGCCGTGCCCGTCACGGGCGGCCAGGTGATGCTCTCCTGACAGTGTCACGAGGCCGGGGATCCCAGCGGGTTTCTCACCAGCTCCCCGGCCTCGTCCTTTCTTCCCACGTCCAGTAGTTTTCCAGTGAAAGAGTCAGTCATGACCCAGATTCCCTCCACCCAGTACGCGATTCAGATCGTCGGCAAGGAAGAGTTCGTCGTTAACCCGGCGAAGCCCGTTGACCCCGTTGGCCCGACGCAGATCATGCTCGAGGTCGAAGCCTGCGGCATTTGCTTCTCTGATACGAAGCTGCTCCACCAGTTCGATGGCCACCCGCGCAAGTCGGACGTGGTGGCGGGTATCGACCTGGACGCCCTCAAGGACATTCCGTCCTACCACCCGAACCAGGAGGCCGTGACGCCCGGCCACGAGCCCGTCGTCCGCGTCGTGCAGGTCGGCGAGAAGGTTACGCACTTCAAGGTCGGCGACCGTCTGCTGGTCCAGGCCGACTGGAAGCACCTGCGCACCGCGAAGTCCAACGGAGCCTTCGGCTACAACTTCGATGGCGCCCTCGAGGAGTTCGTTGTCGTCGACGAGCGCTGCGTCGTGTCCCCGGACGGCGAAGAGTTCCTCATCCACGTGTCGGAGGGCCCGTCGGCCGCAGCCGTCGGCCTCATTGAGCCCTGGGCGACCGTCGAGGGCTCCTACGCGTGGGCCGAGCGCAACCACGTCGCCGACGGCGGCCGCCTGCTGGTCGTCGGTGAGGGTGACATCGACGCTCTGACCGCCGAGCACAAGCCCGCCGAGGTCGTGCGCGTTGCCGCCGACGCCATCGAGGGCGTCGAAGGCGAGTTCGACGACGTCGTGTTCTTCG
>CAUTGT010000155.1:0-4094 GCA_963537735.1 uncultured Actinomycetaceae bacterium
CTCCTCGAAACAGGAGGATTCAGACCCCAACTACACCCCCAATTATGAAGAGCCGGAAATCCGGGCATTGCACTGACGATGATTGCGGTGCACCGGGGGAATTACGTGCGGAATTATGGGGATAAACGAGGCCGGGGCCCGACCCACCCCTCACCGTGCGGTGAGCGAGTGGCCGAGCCCCGGCCTCGTCAATGAACGCGTCAGATCAGGCGTCAGCCTGCGGCGCGGGGGAGCGGTGGCGCTTCGAGTACGCCTCGCCCTCCAGCTCCGAACCAGACGGTGCGGACGCGGGCGACGCCGCCTCCAGGTTCGTGCCACGCAGCTTCGAGATCAGGCGCATGCCGTGGTAGATCAGCAGAGCGGCGGCCGTGCCCAGCGCGATGCCGCCGAAGGTCATGTCGCCGACAACCCACGTGAAGTTTGCGATCGCGACGATCAGTGAGACTGCGGCGGTGTTCAGGTTCACCGGGTTGGAGAAGTCGACGCGGTTCTGCACCCAGATGCGAACGCCCAGCATGCCGATCATGCCGTACAGGACCGTGCCCGCGCCGCCGAGGACGCCCGGGGGAATTGTCGCGATGAGGGCGCCGAACTTCGGCAGCATCGACAGGACCAGGGCGACGCCGGCCGCGACCACGTAGGCTGCTGTCGAGTACACGCGGGTCGCAGCCATGACGCCGATGTTCTCGGCGTAGGTGGTCGTACCCGAACCGCCGCCGCTGCCGGCCAGCATCGTGGAGAGGCCGTCCGCCACGAGTGCGCGGCCCGTCAGGTCGTCCATGTTCTCGCCCGTCATTGCGGACACCGACTTCACGTGGCCGACGTTCTCGGCGACCAGGACGAACACGACCGGCAGGAACAGGCCGAGAGTCGAGACGGAGAAGGCGGGGGTGTGGAACTCGGGGAAGCCGATCCAAGCGGCGTCGCTCACCTTAGAGAAATCGACCTCGCCCTGGTAGATCGCTACCAGGTAGCCGACCAGCACACCGATGAGGATCGAGAGGCGGCCGAGGATGCCCTTGAAGAGGACGGTCACGAGGCAGATCGACACGATCGTCACGACGGCCGTGATCGGGCCTTGCTTCACCCAGTTCCACGCGGCGGGCGCCAGGTTCAGGCCGATGAGCGCCACGATCGCGCCCGTCACCACGGGCGGCATGACAGCATCAATCCAGCGCACGCCCGCGAAGTGGACGATCAGGCCGACGAGCGCCAGCGTTGCGCCCACCGCAATGATGCCGCCGAGCGCGTAGGAGGGGCCCATGGAGGCGGTGACTGCCTGGATCGGCGCGATCAACGCGAACGAGGAGCCCAGATACGAGGGCAGGCGACCCGCCGTAATCAGGAAGAACAGCAGAGTGCCGATCGCGGTGAAAAAAAGCGTTGTTGACGGGGGGAATTTAGTCAACAACGGAACAAGGAACGTGGCACCAAACATTGCGACCACGTGCTGGGCGCCAATACCAGCGGTGCGCGGCCACGAGAGTCGTTCATTCGGAAGGACGACGTCGCCGGGATTAATGGACGTGCCGTCACCGTGAAGCTTCCAACGGAACAGCGAGGTCTTCGTTTCGCTCATAAGCGTACAAATCCGATCAGTTGATGGGCAGAATGGCCGTACCGGTCGGAATAACAGGGTAGCGCGTCCGCCCCCGTCCCCGCAGGTTTCGCCACGCCTAAACCCCTTCAGTGGGCAAAGTGTGGTGCATGCCCCTCCCGTTATGGAATAGTGGAGCACATGAGTCAGCCGTCCTCGAACATCGCCCCCGCCGTCTCCAGCGTGCCCTGGGCGACCCCGGATGCGACCTCGTCGATGGATGCGCCGGGCGACCGCTTCGGATATGCGCCGGGCCGCCTTCGCGTCCCCACTGCCGACCTCTCGGGGCCTACGTTCCCCGGGACGCAGTACGTGGACGTTGCTGCGATCTTCGCCGACGGCGGCTACAACTCGCCCAAGCCGATCGGGAATCCTCTTGCGAAGGCTGCCCTGTGGGTCAGCGTCTTCAGCGTTTTCTTCATTCCGATTATTGTCTCGGTCGTCCTTGCGATTATTGCCCTCGTGCAGGCGCAAAGCCTGCCCGGCCGCGTCGGTGCGCGCGAAGCCATCGCAGCCCTCGCATTCAATGGCATCCTGATCGGCGGCGCCGTGATCTTCTATCTGATTGGCCTCTCGGGGCTCTTCTAAGGGTTTCGTGCAGTGCTGTGACCTGCTCCATTGGCCAGGATTGGCGCTGAGAGCCTTTTGTCGCTTATGATTGTCCGGCACGATGTGCACGGAGGATTCGCCTAGTGGCCTATGGCGCACGCTTGGAAAGCGTGTTGGGTGCAAGCCCTCGGGGGTTCGAATCCCCCATCCTCCGCCACCGGACCCCGGGACCGCTTCAGGTTCCGGGGTTTTTGTTGTTTGGGGCGCCGCTGGTGTTCCGGGCGCCGCAGGCCCCGGTCGCTGTGTGTGCCGGTGGGCGGCGGCCCGCTCGCGAGCCGTCCGTGCTGCGAGCTTCGCTCGGCGCGTCGTCTCGAAGCCCGCCCGTGCCCTCCGGACCCTCCGGCGCCCTCCGCACCGGCGGCACTTGTGGTGCTTGGACTAGCCCGGCCGGGCCCCGCCGCCGCCCACCGGCGCCGCGGTAAGTTGTAGGTGGGCAGTCCTGTGGTGATGTGCTACGCCTCGTCGCAGCTGCGCGCGTGGGGCGAAAACGTGTATGCTGGGGGCCGGTCCTCCGCGTGACGGTATCATCCGAACCTCCCCAGGGCAGGAATGCAGCAAGGATAAGGGTGCGCTGCCGGGTGCGCGGAGGATCTTTGTATATGCTGCTCGATCTTGGTCGACTGCAGGATGCGTTTCTTCGATGTGGTTCAGGCCATAGCTCTTGATTTTGCATCCTGGCGAAGAGCGTGTAAGCTTATACCCAGCCAAACGGCAAGCGCCCGTAGCTCAATGGATAGAGCATCTGATTACGGTTCAGAAGGTTGGGGGTTCGAGTCCCTCCGGGCGCGCAGCGGCCCCCCTCGGTGCGATCCACCGGTGGGGGTTCTGCGTTTCTACCAAGCACTCCTTCGGGAGTGCTTTTTTCATGCCCATCCGCTTGTGGTGGTTCCAGCGAGTCGGTCTCCTGTTCCACCTGAGATGACGGTCGCCCGGCGGTGGGAGTGCCCGACTGGTTGCGCGACAGAACTCGCCCGGCACGCTCTGTTCCGCGGCCGTTCCGCGAAAAAGTTCGCCCGGCGCGACCACTCCAGCGGTGTTTTCGCGAAAAACTTCGCCCAGCACGCCACAAACCGCCGATTGTGGGCCATTTTTCGTGCGCTGGGCGAACTTTTTCGCGCTCAGGCTGCTGTGACGTAGCGACGTTGAAACCAACAACACCTCTGCGACCGCTGATGCAGACCAACGTGAAACCACCATCACCACTGCGCAGCCCTGAATAGCAAGCGTTGAAACCGACGACACCTCTGCGCCCGAAAAAGGCACGAAAAATGCCCATTTCTCACCCGCAAAGGCGATGGCGGTTTCATCTGAGGCTCGGCCTGCGCGAGCAAAGGCGACACCGGTTTCACGCGAGAGATTTCTGATGCACGCGGGCCATGGCACGTCCTGATCAACACACATTCGCATGCAATTCCGCCACAGACACTTCACGCGGCAGCCTGCAAGCGTTGAAATTCCAGGCATTTCATAGAGTCGCGGACCGCAGACGTCAGGGAATTGCATGCGAAATTCGTGAGGCAGCTGTGGAGGGCGCCGGAGGGAGTGGAGGGGTCTGGCTGCGGTGCCCGTGGGCGGTGGGTCTGGCGGGACAACGAGTCGATGCGCCAAGCCAACCAACAGCACACAGGGCCCCACTGGTGTGGAGGGCGCCCGAGGGACCGGAGGGCACAAGAAGGCCTGGCTGCGGTGCCCATGGGCGGTGGGTCTGGCGGGACAACGAGTCGATGCGCCAAGCCAACCAACAGCACACAGGGCCCCACTGGTGCGAAGGGCGCCGGAGGGTCCGGAGGGCACGGGCGGGCTTCGAGGCGCGGCGCCGAACGCAGTGAGGCTGCCTAGCCTCGCGGGCGGCCGGGGCCTCCGGCGCCCGGAACACCCGTGGGGCCAC
>CAUTGT010000156.1:0-4093 GCA_963537735.1 uncultured Actinomycetaceae bacterium
AACAGGCATAAAAAACAAACAAACACACTATCGAGTTCACAAACAACACCCACACGATCGAGCACACACGAGTGTCTCGCATGCTTTCGAAAGGCGTTTCGCGCCATGTTTCCGCGACCCGAGCTTCTCGCTTCGTTCGCTGCCGTTCGGCGCAACAAGGAAAACAATACGCACTTCCCCGAGCATCGTCAAATCATGCAACTTCGTGCCGCCTCTCAGAGCTTTTTCGCATGATTACGCCATTTTCTCGGCTTTCGCGCCGCTCAGCGGGCCCAAAATCGGCAATTTTCATGCCTCAGACCACAGAGTTTTCCCCAAAATGTGCCCCAGCAAACTCAACGTTTGTGAGTAAGTAGGCCTCAGTACCCACATCTCACCCCGACCAACTGCGCACATGGCCGAAACCATCACGTTTTTTAGTAAACTTTTTACCTTTCGTTGACCGAAGGGCTATACTCAGTCCCATCAGCGCGGCCTCGCCGCGTCCACGAACATCCATCAACGCTAGGAACAACGATGAATGGAACCCTGCGCCCGGCTTTCGATCTCGCCGGCGCCCTCGATACGATCGACGGCTTTATGTATACGTACGTGCTCGTCGCCCTCTTGATCGGCGCCGGCCTGTACTTCTTTGTGCGCACCCGCGCTATTCCGCTGCGTCTGTTTAAGGAAGCAATCCGCGTCGTGACCGAGCCTCCCCACGAGGAAGGCGAGGTCTCCTCGTTCCGCGCTCTGATGGTCTCCACAGCTTCGCGCGTCGGCGTCGGTAACATCGCCGGTGTCGCAGTCGCCATTGCCACGGGTGGCGCCGGTGCCGTCTTCTGGATGTGGGTCATCGCGACCCTCGGCGGCGCGACCGCATTCATCGAGTCGACGCTCGCGCAGATCTATAAGAAGCAGGGTCCGCACCACTCCTACGGTGGCCCCGCCTACTACATCCAGACGGCCCTCAAGCAGAACTGGCTTGCCACGCTTTTCGCGTCCGTGCTCATCGTGACCTACATGGGCGGCTTCAACCTGCTCGCCTCCTTCAACGTTGCTGACGCTTTCACCCATTACAGCTGGGCAGATGAGTGGACGCCGTGGATCGTCGGTGCGGTTCTCGCGGTGCTGATGGCCGGCTCCATCTTCGGTGGCACACGTCGTCTCACCGAGGTGACCGGCCTACTCGTTCCCATCATGGCGATCATCTACCTGGGCGTCGGCTTCGTCGTCATCGTGCTGAACTACCAGCACATTCCCGCGATGTTCGCCGCTATCTTCAAGGGCGCTTTCGACTTCCCGGCCATCTTCGGCGGCTTCGCCGGTTCGGCCATGATGCAGGGCATCAAGCGTGGCCTGTACTCGAACGAGGCCGGTGTTGGTTCCGCGCCGAACGCAGCGGCCTCCGCCTCCGTGTCCCACCCCGCCAAGCAGGGACTCGTCCAGATGCTCTCCGTCTTTATCGACACCATGGTGATCTGTACGCTCACCGCGTTCGTGGTGCTGTCCTCGGGTGTCGGCTTGAACAGTGGTGTGAAGGGCGCTCCCCTCGTGAAGGACGCGATGGCCACTGTCCTCGGCCAGCCGGTCGCGCAGGTCTTCATCTCGGTCGCGCTGTTCCTCTTCGCGTTCACGACGCTGGTCGGCAACTTCTACTACGCAGAGGTTAACTTCCGCTTCCTCATGCGCAACAAGCACATGAAGCACTGGATGCTGTCGGTCTTCCGTGGCGTCGCCGCGCTGCTCGTCTTCGCGGGCGCCCTGCTTGAGTTCACGGTTGCGTGGAGCCTGGGCAACATCCTGATGGGCCTCATGGTGCTCATCAACCTGCCCGTCATCGTCATCCTCGGCAACCAGGCCATCCGCTGCGCAAACGACTACGTCGCCCAGCGCAAGGCGGGCCTCGAGCCTTCCTTCAAGGCCTCCTCGATCGGCCTGAACCCCGACGAGCTGGACTTCTGGAAGGACGACGCCCCCGTCGCCGCCGAGAAGACCAACGCGTAAGGGTCCTCTCCCCTAGCAACCGGCCCCCGGCCTCGTCTGATTGAACGGACGAGGCCGGGGCTTCGTTATGCGCACTCGGCGGGGGCGGTCGGTTGCTACGCCGGCGCGTGAGCGAAGCGCGCTCGGATCTGTGCTACCCCGGTGTACCCGCACGCGGACAGGGCGCGAGCCACTGCGTCGGCAGCCCACCCGAGCATCTCAGGACGGTCGTGCGGTGCGCGCAGAACGGCAGTCGCTCCGGTGCCGGAGGCCGTGGAGGACTCCACAGAGAGCCCCATCTGCACCCACGAGGCCACGGTCTCGTCGAAGCCCAAGCAGGACATAACCTGTCCCTCATATCGCACGCCCGCCTCTACATAGATAAGTGGACCGGGGATCACCAGAGACGAATCGAGCGAGCCGATCGGCAGGCTCCCATCCTCCCACGGGCAGTTCGCGGTGGAGCGCGCGTAGCCCGGCGGCAGGTCACACTCGAAGACGCACTCGTCGACGCTCACGTCGGCGACGAGCTCGAGGGTGGCCACGGAGGCGATCACAGAGGCCACGAAAGGGATGCGTCTGTCGGTGTCCCCGAGCCACGTGTCGACGAGGGCATGGCACATCGCGCGGCCGGCGGCGTCCGTGGCATACTCCCACGCCATGCCGGGCGCCCTCTGCCCATCAACGCCCTTGTCTCGCAGCGGCACCTTGATGTCTCCCACGAAGAAATCGAAGGCGTAGAGCCCGTGATGGGCGCGATTATCGTCGAACTGGGTGAACCCCAACCCCGTGCCGACAAGCACTGACAGAAACGCGTCGTAGAGGCACAGCGGATCCTCTGCGAAACACCGCGTCGCGTGAGGCGTGCGCGGGGACATTTGCCCGTACAGCCACGCTTGCAGCGCCACGTAGCGCTCCTGCGAGACGTGATCGTTGACCGTCATGGGAACCTCCTCGTTCTACGCTGCAACGCTTGCCCCCTCATTATCGCAGAAACACGAAGGCCCCGGCCTCGTCTGAGTGACAGACGAGGCCGGGGCGAAGGTCGAGACGGAGCGCTCAGCGGGTGGCGAGCAGCGCCTCCTCGGCCTCCTTGGTCCACAGGCCGGCGGCGTCGAGCTTCGCGGCAACGGTCGGCAGCTTCTCGGCGAGCTCGGACACGGGGGTCAGGCCCAGGTCGTGCATCATCGGGAAGACCATGATCTTGCCGCCCGAGGTACGGTCCATCACCGCGTTGATGGCGTCGCCGAAGCCCGCCATGCCGGTGATCGCCCACAGGGAGATCGTGGTGTCGATGATGCCAGCCTCGATCTTGCGCAGGACCGTGCGCATGTCGGAGACGTCCGAGCCGGAGGTGCCCAGCATGAAGATCTGGCGCTCGATGATGCCCTGCAGGTCGAAGTCGCCGAACGTGCCGGCCGGGATACCGGCGAACGCGTTCAGGATGCCGCCCTCGGCCAGCAGGTCGACGGCCTGGGAGACCAGCGCGGGGACGGGCACGAGGCACGTCGCGTAGGTGTAGCCGTACTCCAGGGGCGTCGAGGAGGTGTTGACGATGTCCAGCGGCACGCCGTTCTTCTCGGCGGTCGGGCCGACGACCTTCGTCAGGTTCGCCAGACGCTCGTCCGACAGGTCGGTGCCCACGACGCTGAGGCCGGGAACGCCGGAGGTGACGGCGCGCATCGTGTGCATGACGCCCATCGGGCCGGCGGCGCCGACGAAGACGCAACGGTCGTTCTCGCGCAGATCGCCGTTGGCGGGGATCCAGGCGTAACCCTCGCGCGGGTCCGAGCCGGTCGTGCCGCAGAAGCGGGTGAAGTCGTAGTGGACGCGGCCGATGTCCAGGGACACCTTGCGCGAGATCTTCTCGCCGCCGAGGACGACACACATCGTGCCGCGGGTGCCGATGAGCAGAGCGGCCTTCTCGATGGCGTCGGCGTCCGCGCCGAAGAACACGACGTCGTCAAACTCGCCCTCGATGCCCTCGATAGCGTCGGCGGCAACGCGCACGACCTCGGCGGGCTTGTGCTCGGCGGTCAGGGCCTCGATGTCACCCTCGCCGACGACCAGCAGGCGACCACCATCGGCGACGTGGTTGCGCTCGGCCCACGCGTAGGAGCCCTCGACG
>CAUTGT010000157.1:0-4084 GCA_963537735.1 uncultured Actinomycetaceae bacterium
TACTACGACACCGAATGGGGCCTGCCGATCCACGACGAAGCGGGCGTCTTCGAACGCCTCGTGTTGGAGGGATTCCAGGCTGGCCTCTCCTGGCGCACGGTCTTGGCAAAACGCGAGGCTTTTCGGGAGGCGTTTGAGGGTTTTATTCCCGACCGCGTCGCTGCCTTCACGACCGACGACGTCGATCGTCTCGTGAGCGCACCCGGGATCATTCGTAACCGCCGCAAGATCGAGGCAGCGATCGGCAATGCTCACGCGACGGTCACCATGAGGAACAAGCCCGATACAACGGACGGCCCCTCCCATCTGGGCGAACTGGTTTGGTCGTATCGACCGGCTCACGATCCACGCCCTCGCTCGCAGGACGAGGTTCCCACGCAGCTGCCGGAGTCGGTGGCGCTGGCCGCCGACCTCAAGAGCCGTGGGTTTCGTTTCGTGGGCCCCACGACGATGCTCGCGCTGATGGCTGCGATCGGCATCGTCAACACCGATATCGTGGGAACGCACCGCAGGCCTCGGTAAAGCACCGACCGACGAAGCGGGCGTCCTCACTCGCCCGCGAGATCTGGCATGATGGTGCCATGGCACTGTCACAAAAGCTCCTCAGCGAGGACGAGATCGTCGTCCGCCACATGCACACGCACATCAAGAAGCTGCTACCCGCGATCATCGTGGAGTCGATCCTCGTTATCGCAGCGGCTGTCGGTTCTTTCTACGTTCCTGAGAACGCGCGTTACTGGGCGCTTCCGACCATTTGGATCGCCGTCCTCCTCCTGTCGATTCCGCTCATTCTTGTTCCCTGGATCAAGTGGATCACAACGACCTACACGGTGACGACCAAGCGGGTCATCACCCGGACCGGCATCATCAAGCGCACCGGCCATGACCTGCCGCTCACTCGTATCTCCGACATCCAGATCGAAAAGGATTTCGACGACCGAATCTTCGGCTGCGGGACCCTCGCCCTTCAGACCTCCGCGGATGACCCGTTGCTGCTGCGCGACGTGCCGAAGGTCGAGACGGTACAGGTCGAGATCTCCAACCTGCTCTTCAACGATATTCAGGGAGCTATCGACGCGGATCCGACGAGTTAATCACACCACGCCAAACCGCGTCCACACATGCGAATAGACTGCTCTCATGTTCGATATTCATGGTTTCGAAATGACGGTCTTTAAGCTCCTGATCGGTGTCACCCTGATCGTCCTCCACCTGCGCCTCACGGGCAAGCAGCGGACGGTCCAGCTGACACCGATCGACTTTATCGGGAACTTTATCCTCGGTGGCATTATCGGCGGCGTCATCTACAACCACGCAATCTCGTTCGCGGAGTACATCAGCTTCCTGCTCGTCACCTTTGGAATCATCTCCGGCCTGAACTACCTGATGTCGAAGTTCATGTCGACCCGCTCTCTCGTGATGGGAAAGGCGTACACGATCATCGAGGGCGGGCGATTTACTCAGGACGCGCTCGACAACACGGATAACAAGCTCGACCCAGTCGAGTTTCTCGCAGAGCTACGCGGCATGGGCATCTTTTCGCTCAGCGACATCAGCCTCGTACAACGCGAAGCCAACGGCTCCCTGACGGTACGGCGCAAGGGCGAGGGCGGCGTCAACTACGTCCTGGTGTCCAATGGGCAGGTCGTGACCGACAACCTCAAGTTGGCACATCGCGACGAGGAATGGTTGCGCACAGAGCTTTCGTCGGCGGGCATCGGCGAAGTGGAGGATCTCTTCGTTGTCGAACTTGACGCCAACAACCGGCTGAACATCGTCTCTCAGACGGGAAACACAACAGCGATGACGGTGTCTGATCCAGCCGTCAAAGAGGTGACGACAGTGACCGAGTTCGAGAATCCGGATTCTCAGGCTCCCGCCCTTCAGGAGTTCGCAGCGGGCGGTGCCGACACGAGCTCTCAGAGATCCAAGTGAACGTCTAATAGCTCGACATGCGATCCTGCCCCCGGCCTCGTTCTTCATTGGACGAGGCCGGGGCTGCTCATCGGGGCAGCTCGCGAACTTCATGGGCAGACCGGAACGCTGCGCGGAGTTGCATCCACTGGCCGCACATGACCACCACAGTGGCCGCATAAGTAAGCAGGTCGAAATCATCCCCGTTGACGACTTCGACCTGTGAAATAGTTTACTGCACTTCTTGACAGACATGTGTCCGTTCCGACGAACAAAACCCGCGGCTGACACCTGCACAAATACGCGAAAGATTAGCGAAAAACGTCCATTTACCAGCCGAAATAAAACGAAGAAATGTTGCGTCACATTTCGGTTACAAAGCGAGGCCGCGGCGCGAACCAAGGACAGAGGTCCCCACTGTTCTCCGGCACACCAATTGCCGTTCAACGCATGCAAAAACCGCGAGAAACAAATTCTCACGGTTCTTATCGTCGGGCTGGCGGGATTTGAACCCACGACCCCTTGACCCCCAGTCAAGTGCGCTACCAAGCTGCGCCACAGCCCGTATTCAGTTCGTCGCCGTAGCGACCTGTAGAACTATAGCGCATCTTCCCGAGCAGAGGCAAGCCGACCTACGTGTGCCGCGACACACTCACGGCAGGAAGGGCTCTGGCTGGATTTTCCCCGCGCTACATGTCAGAAAACGGACCAAGTGAGTCGGCGCGCTGGAGGCGACTACACTATCCCTTGTCCACACAACATGCATCCAAGAGAGTTTTTTCAATGTCCAGTCGACGTCTTCTCTCTCTCACGGCAAGCCTTGCTCTGGCAGCCGCGGGCTTCATCGCACCCGCATTCGTTACGCAGGGAGCCTCTGCTGTGGCGAGCCCGACGGTGAGCGCTTCTTCAAGCGTTCCTGCATATGCGCCTGACACCATCGCTGCAGGAACACGCGCACAGACGCAGGCCGTGACGATGCCGACGAAACGCATCCGAATCCGTTCGCATTCCAATAACCCCGTCGTCACCATCATCTCGCTCGTGCTGGCCGTTCTCATCGTCGGCGGCGGCATCCTGGTACGTTACGCGATATTTAAGGCCACCCAGCGAAACTCGACCCCGCCGACCACGTTCAACGGCCCCAATGGGCCGCAGTACGGCGTCACGCCCAGTACCTACGGCACCGCGAACTACCCGCAGGCGGGTATGCCGCAGCCCGGATCCCAGGTGTACGGCACAGGAACGTACGGTAACCAGCAGGGCGGCTATCCTTCCAGCGGCGCGCAGGGAGGACAGGGGCCCTACGGGACCGGATACTGACACCATGTAGCGTGAGTGCCCCGCACCTTTCGGTGCGGGGCACTCACACTTACTGGTGCTTACTCTCAGCGCGACGCGTCGCGCGCCTCGAGATCGCGGTCAACAAAGACCAGGACGGCCTCACACACGCCTTCGATATCGAGCCCCGTGGAGTCCACGGTCTCGACACCGGGAGCGGCCACCATGAACTCAGAGACCTGCGAATCGGCTTTGTCGCGGCCCTCAACCTGGGCCCGCACAATCTCCATGTGCTCCTCGGTGGCATCGCCGTAGAGTTCAAGCGTCCGGCGACGCAGACGGGCCTCCTGATCGGCAAGCAACAGAACCCGAACATCCGCATTGGGGCAGACGACGGTGGTGATGTCACGCCCTTCAGCGATCATTCCGGAGCCCTCCTCGCGAGCCTCCATCATGCGACGGCGCTGCTCCGTCGCCATCCACGCGCGCACGTCGAGATTCGTCGAGATGTGCTTGATCGCCAGGGCGATACGCGGCTCGCGGATCTCGAGGGTGATCTCACGATCCCCGATCCACACGTGCGGATCCGACGGATCCGACACGAGGCGCAGCGGCATGCGATCAGCCGCCGCGGCGACCGCCGCCGTGTCCTCCAGATCGATGCCTTCGTCCAGGCAATACCAGGTGAGTGCACGGTACATGGCGCCCGTGTCAAGGTACCCGATGCCCAGACGAGTCGCCAGAGCCTTCGACACCGTGGACTTGCCCGAACCGGCCGGCCCATCGATGGCAATCGTGATGCCGACGCGTGAAATCGCGTCTCGACGCATCGTGTCATTCATCAAAACGTTCTCCTCACCGAGGTCGTTTAGTGGGTGATGAGTCGCCAACC
>CAUTGT010000158.1:0-4071 GCA_963537735.1 uncultured Actinomycetaceae bacterium
GTGCTGTCGCTGTTTGTCCTGCTTCCCCTGGCCGTCTACCTGTGGAGCTGAGTCATGCCGTCGAGTAAAGACATTCTCGAAGCCCAGCGCTTCAATCGAAACCGCCTGATCACGGCCTTCACCTCGGGTACGCCCGACGGGCGCGAGGTCGACACGCCCTCGCCCGTGCGCCCCCTCATCTTCGGGCTCGTGGTCGCCATCGTCATCAGCGTCGTTGGAATCGGCATGCGTATTTTCGCGCCGAACCCGAAGCTTGGCGAGGCGCAGTACCAGCTGGTTGACGTGAAGGGGACGGGTGCCCGCTATTTCTGGGCAAACGGCGTCCTCCACCCCATCGCGAACGTAACCACCGCTCGGCTGCTCAGCCCCGAATCGACGCTGCCGGTCATCCAGGCCTCGGCGGCGTCACTCGCAAACATTCCTCGCGGCGCCCAGATCGGTCTGCCCGATGTCCCCGATGACGTTCCGGATGCCGACATGCTGAGTAAACAGTGGCTCTCCTGCGACATGGAGTCCGGCTACCACACGTGGATCGCCAAGGAACTGCCCGCGGACAATTTTCCGGTCAAGCAGGCGACATCCGCGCTCGTGCAGGCAACCGGCAGTGGCGACAAGTACTTCGTCGATCGGAAAAAGGGCAAGAAGTACTACATCGACTCCAGCGTGAGCCGCCTGGGTGACTGGGCACTGTCCTTCCAGAACCTCACCAGCTACCCGATTACCGTCGAACCCGAGTGGCTCGACCTCTTCCCGTCGGGCACGCCTCTGCGCCCCTGGAGCTACAACGACATCGAGAACGCTGGGCAGCCGGCCAAGAACCTGCCCGGCGACCTGAAGAACGAGGGCATCACCATTGGTATGGTCCTCGATCAGGTCGATTCCGCCGGTCAGGTGAAAAACTCCTACCTGGTGATCGACGACTCGAATCTGGTGGTCTTCAACTCGACGGCGGCGCGCCTGTATCAGGATGCCCCGCCCTCGAAGAAGTTCCCGACCGAAATGTTCAAGTACGTTGAGCCCGTCCGGGCCGTCTTCGTTGGTGACGATTGGCCCGACGTCGAGGACTTTGAGGCACCCGAGTGGTTCGATGAGAGCCGCGATGCGGCCAACCGCACGGTCCTGTGCGCCAAGATGGACACCACTGATCGTGCCAATCCGGAGTTTGACCTGGTCACCATGCCTGAGAAGCGTGCGATCGAAGCGTCCTACGATGCGGAATCTCTGCAGTCCCCCAAGGGACCGTCCACGACGCGCAACGTGACCGTCGCGGGTGGATCTGGCGCCCTCCTCGCCCTCACGTCCGGTGGTGGCGGTGAGGCGGCGTCCTACGTCTTCGTCTCCGACCTGGGCTTCCGCCACTCCCTCGGCGATGTTCCGGCCGTCTCCATGAACGCGCTCGGGTGGAGTGCGTCAGAGGCCGCGTCGGTCCCGCGCGTGTGGGGCGAGCTCATTCCGCCGGGCTCTGAGATGTCTCCGAAGGCCGCCGCCACCTCAGTGGGGATCAAGTGAGCACCCGCCGCGCGCGTTCCCGGTCTTTGGGCCGAGGCCTCGTCGGGGCCTCGCTGATCGCAGGACTCGCGCTCGTGCCTATCGCCGCCCCGGTCGTCTCGCCCCAGGACTCCGGCGCGTTCGGCCCCGGCGTCGCCCACGCGGACCCGGTGCCGACCCCGAGCGTGCGCCCGACGCCGACACCGTCGTCGTCGGCGACGGCACCCGCAAGCGATTCCGAGGGCGGCGAATGCTCGCAGAACTCGCCCTCCTACATCAAGCAAGCGCCCGCCATCTTCGACGCCGTCGGAGTGCGTCGTGCCTGGGAGATCTCACGAGGCCGTGGCGTCACGGTCGCGATCGTCGACTCGGGCGTAGCCGCCGGCAACCAGCACTTCCAGGGCCCGGACGGGCCCGTGGTGCTCCCCGGCATCGACCTGAGCGGTGAAAACACCGATGGGCGCGTCGACGTCGGCGAACACGGCACCGCCATCGCCGGTGCGATCGCCGCGCAGGAGCTGCCCAAGGAGATGGGATCGGGCCTCGTCGGCGTCGCCCCCGAGGCGAAGATCCTCCCGGTGCGCGTCGACCTCGGCCTCGATCAGCACGTCCCGCAGAAGGAAGGCGAAGAGACCTTCATGTCGAAGGTGGGGCGCGGGATCCAGTGGGCCGCCGATCAGGGCGCGCAGATCATCGTCGTCGCACAGTCCGCCCCCGTGGGTGACCCCCAGCTGGAGGCAGCCATCAATGCTGTGCGCGGCCGGGCCCTCGTCGTGGCCTCGACCGGCAACGTGTACCAGGGGCAGGAGGCGGATAAGGTCGTCTACCCGGCCGCCTACCCGGGTGTCCTTGGCGTCACCGCCTCGAACGCCGACGGATCGGCCTCGGATCAGCAGGTGCATGGCGCGCACGTCAAGCTCGCCGTGCCCGCCAGCGTCATCCTCACGACCTGGTTCGATCAGGCCGACTGCCTCGTTGGCGGATACGAGGGGGATCAGCCCCTGCCGTCCTCGTCCTACGCGACCGCATACGCTGGCGGCTTTGCGGCCCTTGTGGCCTCGGCTTACCCCGATGAGGGGCCCGACATGTGGAAGTATCGCCTTGAAGTGACCGCCTTGCGCGGCACTGCCGATCAGCGTACCGACGCCCTCGGCTGGGGTATCGTATCGCCCTTCGACGCCCTCACCTTCACCGACATTGGTACCAGGTTTGGGCCCGAACATCCCAACGCCGCAGAGCACCCGGCCCCGGCCCGGCCAGCCGTGGCCTCGGCGGACCTGACGTCGAGGGAAAACAATCTGACGATTCGTGCCTCTATCGTGTCCGCGATCGCGGTCCTCGGAGCCTCGCTGATCGGAGGCCTCGTGATCCTCTCGCACCTGCGCGGTAGGCCCGCCGTCATCGAAGATTCGGAAGAGGACCTGTCATGACAACTCGGACAACACGACGCTGGGGTAAGAGCGTGGGGATCCTCGCCGGTGCCCTCGCACTCAGCCTCGGAGCGACCCTTGCCCCCGTTGCGCCGGCTTACGCGGCCGACCCGCCGATGACCGCTGACAAGCAGGACTACTACAACTTCTACAAACTGAAGTCCATCCATAATCAGGGAGTCACGGGCAAGGGCGTCACCATCGCGGTCCTGGACGGTGCCGTGAACGCGAACATTCCCGAACTCAAGGGCGCGAACATTCAGGATCGGACGCCCTGCGTCATGATCTCGGCCCCCGAGAATATGGCACACGGCACCACGGTCGCGCAGATCCTGGTCTCGCCCGAGTTTGGCGTGGCACCCGACGCGACGCTCTACACCTACACGATCCCCCTGCACGGCGATGCCCCGGGAACGAACTGCACGATCTCCGGCTGGACGGGTGAAGCGGAAAACGACACACCGCTCCTCATCGAGCAGGCGATCAACGACGGTGCCAACATCATCACGATCTCCAGTAGCTTCCCGACCGATTCCATCGACCTTCGGTGGGCGATGGCCCGGGCGCTCGCCGAGGGCGTCATCGTCGTGGCCGCGATGGGCAACGAGACCGCCGAGGACCCCGGCGATTCGCTGGCTCTGTGGAGGGGAATCTGCGGCATCGGAGCGACGACCCGTTACGGTACTCTCACGGAGTACACGAACTGGGGCAACGGGCTGCTGACGACCGCGCTGGGTTCAGTCGTGACGCGTGATACGTCGACCGGTCGTGTCGAGGAAGCGCAGGGAACATCCTTTGCGACCCCGATTATCGCCGGCTTCTTGGCGCTCGGCTGGCAGCACTTCGACAAGGATGTCAGTGCAGATCAGATTCTGCAGGCGCTGGCTGCAACGGGCAGAAGCGGTAGCGGGTGGAACAAGTACACCGGCTACGGCCCCGTCGATCCGATCGCGTTCCTGCGTTCAGACCCGTCGCAGTATGCGGACGAGAATCCCTGCGTCCCGCAGGTCTACGACTCGGTGCCCTCATGGGACGACGTCGCCGACTATGTGGATGGTGTCGTTAACCCCATTCTGATTCGTAATGATGATGTCTACGTCTATCGCGGCGTGAACGAAGAGGCTGCCCTCAGTCGCGAACACGGCTACCCGAC
>CAUTGT010000159.1:0-4057 GCA_963537735.1 uncultured Actinomycetaceae bacterium
TCCCCGGAGCGGTCATCATCTCCCTGCTGGGCGCGATCACGATCGAGCTGGTGCGCCAGAGTGGACGCGCGTCCGGCGACACGGCCCTGGCCATGCTGTTCTACGGGGGCATCGCTGGCGGCGTCCTGCTGATCGGCCTGGCGGGCGGCACCTCCGCTCAGCTGAACTCCTACCTCTTCGGTTCGATCTCGACCGTACGATGGAGCGACATTACGCTCATCACGCTCCTCGGGATCGCGATCGTGGCGCTCGGCGTGGGTCTGGCTCCCGCACTCTTCTCGGTGACCAACGACGAGGACTTCGCGCGCTCGACGGGCCTGCCCGTGCGCACGCTGTCCCTCCTCATCGCTATCCTGTCGGCACTGACCGTGGCCGTCGCGATGCGAGTCGTCGGCTCTCTCCTGGTCAGCGCGCTCATGGTCATCCCCGTGGCGATCGCGCAGCTCGGAGCACGCTCGTTCCGCTCGACAATGGGCATCGCGATGGCTCTCGGCGTCATCATCTGCACATGCGGCCTATCCCTGACGTACTTCGTGGATCTGTCGCCCGGTGCAACCATCGTTGTGGGCGCGATCGGCCTATACGCGATCGGATTCACGATCCGAGCTATTGTGGACCGTATCCGCAGGGTCCGCAGACTTCGTGCGGCCCGTGCCCACAACCAGCATCCAGAGCGCGAACACCTCGCTCACGCAGACGCATCATGACGAAGGGAACACCATGCAGCGCATGACGAAGCAGCGTCAGGCGGTCCTCGATGAGCTGACCCGCGTCAGCGACTTCCGCAGCGCCCAGCAGATCTTCGAAGACCTGCACGTCCAGGGGCAGCGCGTGGGCCTGGCGACCGTGTACCGCTCGCTCCAGAGCCTCGCGGACGACGGTCGCGTCGACACGCTGCGCTCCTCCGACGGCGAAGCCCTGTACCGCTCGTGCACGACGCACCACCACCATCATCACCTGGTGTGCCGCAAGTGTGGCTTCACCGAGGAGATCGAGCAGTCGCAGATCGAGTCGTGGGTGGATTCGGTCGCAGCGGCGCATGGATTTGGAGATGTCAAGCATTCCCTGGAGCTCTTCGGGGTGTGCAGCTCGTGCCAGTCGAAGAAGTGACCTACTGAGGCTGCATCAGTCACAACGAGGCCTGGGAAGCGGACGACGCTTTCCCAGGCCTCTTGCGTAGGTTAGGATAGGCTTTGTTTGATTAGCCTCATTCTGGGAGTGTCATGTTCGCCGCCGGAATCGATTCCATGGTCCCCGCCTTTGCGCGAGAGGGCATCTGGCTTTTCGTTTTCCTCTTCTTCGTCGTACTCTTCCGCGCGCAGGCGACCTACTGGCTGGCTCGCGGCGCAGCCTCGGGTGCCGTCCTGGCGACGGGACGGCAGGGTTTCCTGGGGGCTATGGCCCGCTGGTTCGACGGACCGGTCCCCCGCAAGGGCGCGGCCATGCTGGACAAGTGGGGCATCATCGTCATCCCCCTGTGCTTCCTGACGGTGGGCATCCAGACGGCAGTCAACGCGGGCGCGGGCCTTGTGCGCATGCGCTGGAGCACCTACACGGTCGCCATGATTCCCGGCTGCGTCCTGTGGGCGCTGCTGTACGGCCTCGGCACGCTCGCTGTCTTCGCTGCGGCGATCCGAGCCGTCGCCGGTTCCCCCTGGGGCTGGGCGGGTCTCGCCCTCATCGCCGCGCTGATCGCCGCGAAGGTCGCGTGGGGTCGCCGCAAGCGTCGAGCGGTCAACGCCGCGCTCACGGCTGACAACGCCTAAGGCTGAGCGACCCGGTCGACCGCGCCGCCGAAGCGACGGTCACGGCCCGCGAACTCCTCCAAGCACCCCCACAGCTCTTCGCGATCGAACGCGGGCCAGGGGGTGTCGACGAACATCATTTCCGCATACGCCATCTGCCAGAGCAGATAGTTGGACAGGCGCTGTTCCCCAGACGTGCGGATCATGAGGTCGACGTCGGGCACGTCGGGCAGGTAGAGGTGGCGCGACAGCGTCTTTTCGGTGACACCGCGCGGACTCAGGCGACCGGCCGCGACATCCTCGGCGATGGATCGGGCTGCATCAGCCAGCTCGGCCCGACCTCCGTAGTTGACGCACATGATGAGATCGAGGGTCTTGCAGTGCGAGGTTGCCCGATCGGCCTTCTCCAGAGCGTTGATGACGCTCTTCCACAGCTTGGGCCGGCGCCCGCTCCACCGCACGTGCACGCCCCACTGGGCGAGCTGGTCGGTGCGCCGCGCGAGCACGTCGGACGCGTAGTTCATGATGAAGGAGACCTCGGCGGGCGAGCGCTTCCAGTTCTCGGTGGAGAAGGTGTAGACGCTCAGGTAGCGCACGCCCGCGTCGATCGCGCCGGCAATTGTGTCCATGAGGGCGTACTCCCCCGCCCGATGCCCCTCGGTGCGCGCCAGGCCGCGACTATTGGCCCATCGGCCGTTTCCATCCATGATGAGGGCGACGTGCGCGGGCACCTCACCCTTGCGGAAGACGGGCGCCTCGCAGTGCCACTGACCGGGCCCGAGTAGCGGCGCGGTCGGGTCGTGAGGGGCGCGGTCCATGGGGGTGGGTCGCAGGTCCGTCATGGGTGACTCCTATCGATGACGCTCAGCGAGCGCAGGCGACGTTCCAGATGCCATTGAGTGTACGAGGAGATGAGGCCCGAGGCCTCGGTGCGCGCGTAGGGTTCGCATCGGTCGGCCCGCTCCCAGTCACCGCTCAGCAGCTGGCCGAGGAGGGCCACCGTGTCGGGCGCGGGCGAGGAGGCGCCGGGCGGACGGCAGGTGTCACAGACGGTGCCACCGTCGGGAATGGAGAACGAGGAGTGCGGCCCCTGCGTGCCACACACGGCACAGTCGAAGCACGAGGGGGCCCAGCCGGCCAGGGCGAGGGCGCGCAGCGTGTAGGACGTACGGATGAGGGTCGGGTCATGGCGGCCTCGCGCCAGGGCGTTGAGAGCACCAAGAAGGAGGAGGTATTGGGAGTGGGTGCCGTCGTGCGCGTCCGCGGTAAGGCGCTCGGCGGTTTCGACGATAACGGTGGCCGCGAGATAGAGGTCGTAGTTGGCGGCGATGGCGTCGCCGTATTGGGCGATCGAGGCGACCTGGGTGAGGGTGTCGAGGGTGCGACCGCGGTGGAGCTGGGCGTCGATGACGGAGAAGGGTTCGACGCGTGCGCCGAACTTTGAGGTCGTCTTGCGTACGCCCTTGGCGACGGCCCGCACCTGACCATGCTCGGCAGTGAGAAGCGTGATGATGCGATCCGCTTCGCCCAGCTTGTGGGTGCGCAGGACGATCGCCTCGTCTCGATAGGACTTCATCACATGGACATTGTGTCACGACCGTGCGACTTGGGAGAGGAGGCCCGCCCCGCATCGCACGGCGCGAAATCTGTTGTGAAGTGCGCTGTCACATCGATCGACAAGCGCCCCCGCGTGCGCTGTCAACAATATATGAGAAACTGACAGCGTGGTCGGTTACACAGCCGGCAAGTGGTTTTCGAGTAGATAGTTTCTTCGTAACTGGATATGGTTTACCCATAACCGTCGAAGGAAGGAAACAAATGGCTCCGCCGATTGATGCCCGCGAAAAGCTTGGCACCGCACTGCGCCAGGCCCTGACGCAGACCCCGCTGTCAAAGATCTCTGTCAGCGCACTGACACGCTCCGCCGGGGTCACCCGTCAAGCGTTCTACTACCACTTCAACTCCCTCAACGACCTCAATGCCTGGGTTTTCCGCGAGGAGGTCACAGCGCACCTGACCACCAGTTCGGGAGAATGGCTCGACGCCATCGAAGCGACTATGACGTGGATGCACGCCCATCGCGACGAGACCGCCGCCGCCATGAAGACCATCGAGGCGAACGACCTATGGGCGTTCCTGGCCTCCCACATTCAGGAACTCATCGAGTCCCGCCTCCCCGGCTCCGCCTCGGCCACTGCGCGCGACGTCGTCGCCCAGCACTTCGCGCTGGCGACCACCGCCCACATGGCTCAGTGGATGCTCTCCGGCCTGGAGGTCAACCCCTCGCTCGCGATTGCGCGCATGCGAGTGCT
>CAUTGT010000160.1:0-4025 GCA_963537735.1 uncultured Actinomycetaceae bacterium
GTCCCTCGAACGGCAGGCCCGAGGCATGGGCCAGCAGGTGACGAACCGTCGCCCCCTCGGGACCCGCAGGATCATCAAGGGACATCAGGCCTCGTTCGACCGCAACTAACGCCGACCACGCAACGATCGGCTTGGTCACCGACGCGAGCCGGAAGATGCGATCGATGTCTCCACACGCATAGACGACGTCGCCCTCGACACGAAGGACGAGGGCGACATCAAAGGATGGCAGTGGGCCGATCACGCGGTGGCCTCCGGAGCCGGAGCCGCACCTGCCTCGGCGGCTGCGGTGGTCTTTTCACTGATCTTACGCAGCGTGCGCGCGTAAACTTCTGCGACCTCCTCGGGGACCGAGGCCCCGAGCTGCAGCACGTAGTGCGCAGGCAGGCGCAGGAGCTGCACACACACAGCAAGGAAGTCCGCGACGAACTCACGAGCGTCGATCGGCTCATCGTTGTAGCGAGCCGAGACGACGGAGCCGTACCAGTAGCGAATGAGGATCCTCGCGAGCGTGCGAGGAGTCGTACCGATCTCGGCACCTTCCTCATCCACGAAGGTCTGGATCATCGCAGTGAGGGCTTCCTCCATCTGCTGGGTGCGGTACTTGTAGTGTGCGTGTGCAGGGTGCGTCTCAGAGGAGGACTCGGCCCACAGGACACAGTCCAGTGCGATGGCCGCGTCGGCGCCGGGCTTCATGGCGAAGCGCATTTCGCCGACCGCCCAGTCAACAAACGAGCCTGCGGTGATACCGCCCTCGTCGAACCCGCCTTCCGCCTCTTCGTTAATGGAGACGTCGAAGAGCGCGTTCATCTCCTCGTGACGCTGGATAGCGCTGCGCAGGATGGCTTCCTTCGAGGGGAAGTGATAGACCACCGCGGGGTGCGAAATGCCGACTCGGCGGCCAAGGTCGCGCAGGGAAAAGCCGTTGTAGCCTCGCTCTGCAATCAGAACCATCGCTGCCGAGAGGATGGATTCACGCGTCGCCTGTCCTACGGAGTAGGCGCCACGGGCCTTCCTCTGGGTTGTCATATCATCTCCTGCTGTTGCGGGCACCACATACCGAGCGCCCGAAATACACACTGGTAGTCAGTGTACCGCGCAATCTCAGGGTTTATCAACATTCATGACAAGCCCGTCAATGGATTCGTTGATGTCAACTGTCACATTCTGACCATCTTGAACGTCTCCACCGAGCAGCATCTTGGCCAGTCGATCGCCAATCTCGCGCTGAATCATGCGGCGCAGCGGGCGCGCTCCGAAGGCCGGGTCATACCCGACTCGAGCGAGCCATCCACGGGCCGGTTCCGTTACTGTCAAACCGATGCGGCGCTCGCGCAGGCGAGACTCCAGCGACGCGACGAGCAAATCGACGATCTCGCCCAGATTTTCGCGGGTAAGAGCGTCAAACATGACCGTCTCATCCAGCCTATTGAGGAACTCCGGACGGAAGGCCGCCGACACGACCGACATGACAGACTCCCGCTTTTCTTCGGGCGTCAAGTCGGGGTCCGCCAGGAACTGCGATCCGAGGTTCGAAGTGAGGATCAGGATGGTGTTGCGGAAGTCGACCGTCCGCCCCTGTCCGTCAGTGAGACGTCCATCATCCAGAACCTGCAAAAGAATGTCGAAAATCTCAGGATCAGCCTTCTCCACTTCGTCCAGCAGAACCACGGAATAGGGACGACGGCGCACCGCCTCGGTCAGCTGACCGCCCTGCTCGTAGCCCACGTACCCCGGAGGAGCACCGACGAGGCGCGCCACCGAGTGCTTTTCGGAGTACTCGGACATATCGATACGCACCATCGCACGCTCGTCATCGAAGAGGAACTCCGCGAGCGCCTTGGCCAGTTCCGTCTTACCCACGCCCGTCGGGCCGAGGAAAAGGAACGAACCGGTCGGGCGGTTCGGGTCGGACAGACCCGCGCGAGAGCGGCGGACCGCATCGGACACCGCACGCACGGCATCTTTCTGACCGATGAGGCGCTTTCCGAGCTCGTCCTCCATGTGCAGGAGCTTGTCAGTCTCCGTTTGCAGGAGCTTGCCAGTCGGAATTCCGGTCCACGCCTCGATCACCTCGGCGATCTCTGCGGGGCCGACCTTCTCGGCAATCATCGGCTCGTCGTCACTACGGGCATCCTGCTCCTCGGCCTGTGCTTCCGCCTCGGCGATCTGACGCTCGACAGCCGGGATTTCACCGTTCTGCAGGCGCCCGGCCTCCTCCCAGCGTCCCTCGCGCACAGCCAGTTCAAGCTGGGTGCGCAGCGAGTCAAGCTGGACGCGCAGGTCACCAACGCGGTTATGACCGGCCTTCTCGGCCTCCCAGCGAGCAGTCAGAGCGCGTAGGCTCTCCTCGCGGTCGGCGAGGTCGGCGCGCAGCTTGCTCAGCCGCTCCTGGGTAGCCTCATCCAGACCCTCCGGGTCGGACTCGGTCAGGTAGGACTCCTCCATGCGGAGACGGTCCACGCTGCGGCGCAGCTCATCAATCTCAACCGGCGAGGAGTCCAGCTCCATGCGCAGGCGGGACGCGGCCTCGTCGATCAGGTCGATAGCCTTGTCGGGCAGCTGTCGGCCCGTAATGTAGCGGTTCGACAGGGTCGCCGCAGCAACGAGAGCACCGTCGGAGATGGTCACCTTGTGGTGGGCCTCGTACTTCGGCGCGATACCGCGAAGGATCGCAACCGTGTCCTCAACCGAGGGCTCGCCGACGAACACCTGCTGGAAACGGCGTTCAAGCGCCGGATCCTTTTCGATGTTCTCGCGGTACTCGTCGAGGGTCGTCGCGCCGACCATGCGCAGCTCGCCGCGGGCGAGCATGGGCTTGAGCATGTTGCCCGCATCCATCGCACCCTCGGAGCCTCCGCCCGCACCGACGACAGTGTGCAGCTCGTCGATGAAGGTGATGATCTGCCCGTCCGATCGAGAAATCTCGGACAGAACCGCCTTGAGGCGCTCCTCGAATTCGCCGCGGTACTTCGCACCGGCGACCATCGAGGCCACGTCGAGGGACACGAGGCGCTTGTCGCGCAGGGACTCGGGGACGTCGCCCGCGACGATGCGCTGGGCGAGGCCTTCGACGACGGCGGTCTTACCGACGCCGGGCTCGCCGATCAGAACCGGGTTGTTCTTGGTACGGCGGGACAGGACCTGCACGACGCGGCGAATCTCGTTATCACGGCCGATGACCGGATCGAGCTTGCCTTCGCGCGCAACCTCCGTCAGGTCACGGCCGTACTTGGACAGGGCCTCGAAGGACCCCTCGGGGTCGGCCGAGGTGATCGGATCGGGGCGCAGCTGAGCGAGCGCCTGCGTCAGCGCGTCGGCCTCGACGCCCCCCTGGCTGAGGATGCGACCCGCTTCGGCCTGCGACGCAGCCAGCGCGATCAGCAGGTGCTCGGTCGAGATGTACTGGTCGCCGCCAGCCTCGGCGCGCTCGCCGGCGTCGCGAACGACCGCGAGCAGCGCGTTCGAGGGCTGCGCACTACCGGCGGATGCGCCCTGCGCGCTCGGGAGCGCCACGAGGGCATTGCGGGTGCGCGCGCCAATCGCACGCACGTCGGCCCCAACGGCCTCGAGCAGGGAGATCGCGATACCTTCGCGCTGTTCGATGAGTGCTTCGAGCAGGTGGATAGGCTCCACCTGCGGGTTACCGGCTGCACCGGCAGCCTGGAGCGCAGAGGAGACAGCCTCCTGCGCCTTTGTCGTCATTTCACGTGCCATGAAATCACTCCTCAAAAGTTCTTGTCTGATCGCGTCGAGCCCCTCGACGCCTTCTGACAGATACAACGAAGCTAAAGTTGAGTCTATTCCACTCAACTTTAAATCTACGGAGGATGTGAGTCAGTTCTCGGGGAGCCAGGCAGGGCCATCAAACCCGCGCTGATGCCCGCCGGCAGGACCGGACCCCTCATCACCGTCAATGCCGTAACGCTCCTCGAGCGCACGGAAGAGCTGAAGGGTCGTCGCCAGCGCACACATCACCTGCTGCACGAGCTGCGCATCCGTCGCGCCATACTCGTAATCAGCAT
>CAUTGT010000161.1:0-4018 GCA_963537735.1 uncultured Actinomycetaceae bacterium
GAGCGGGGGCCAACCCTTCAGCATTCAACCGATGCGTGAAGCCTTCACTTCGCGGCGGAAACGCGGACCTTGAGGTTCGCGGACACCTCGGGGTGGAGGCCGACGGTCACCGTGTAGTCGCCAACGGCCTTGATGGGCGAGGCGATGATGACGCGACGACGATCGATGGTCTGGCCCAGCTGCTCCTTGACCGCGTCAGCGATCGCAGCAGCGGAGACGGCGCCGAACAGGCGGCCGGAGTTGCCAACCTTGCCGGAGATCTCGACAACGGCACCCTGGAGGGCGTCGCGCACGGCGCGAGCGTCGTCGATCGTGGCGATCTCGTGGCGGCGACGAGCAGCGGCGATCTGGTCGATCTGCTTCTGCGCGCCGGCGGTCCACTTGGCGGCGAAGCCGCGGGGGACCAGGTAGTTGCGGGCGTAGCCAGCCTTGACCTCGACGACCTCGCCGGCGTGGCCGAGGTTGGGGACGTCGTGGGTGAGGATCAGTTTCGTGGTAGCCATATCAGCTGTGTCCTTCCCTTATCAGCGGCCGGTCGTGGAGTAGGGCAGCAGAGCCATCTCACGCGCGTTCTTGACGGCGCGAGCGATCTTGCGCTGCTCCTGGGTGGAAACACCGGTCACGCGGCGGGCGCGGATCTTGCCGCGGTCCGAGATGAACTTACGCAGCAGAGCGGTGTCCTTGTAGTCGATCTTTTCGATCTTGGCCGACTTCAGCGGGTTGGCCTTCTTCTTGATGGGCTTGTTGCGAAGTTGGGGCTTCGCCATGATGGTCTCCTAGTGAATCCGGGCGGACGGTGCCGCCCCAAGCGTGTTGTCTTCGACGTGGCGCTATCCGGCGTAGGTGCCGGGGCGCGCGACTTTAGAACGGGGGCTCGTCGCCGAAGGAGGTGGCGCCGCCAGCGGGGGCGGAGCGCCACGGGTCCTCGGGGGAGCCGCCGGTCGGTGCGCCGTAGTTGGCGCCACCCTGGCCATATCCACCCTGGCCGCCGCCGTAACCGCCGCCCTGCTGGGGCGCGCCCTGCTGGCCGCGGTTGTCGGACTGGTAGCCGCCGCCACCGGAGGGGGCGGTGCGGGTGACCTGCGCGCGTGCGCGGCGCAGGGAGGGGCCGACCTCGTCGACCTGCAGCTCAACGACCGTGCGACGTTCGCCCTGCTGGGTGTCGTACGAGCGCTGGGTGAGGCGACCCTGAACGATGACGCGCATGCCCTTGCGCAGCGACTCGGCGACGTTCTCAGCGGTCTCGCGCCACACGGAGCAGCGCATGAAGAGGGTGTCGCCGTCGCGCCACTCACCGGCGTTACGGTCGTAGGTTCGGGGGGTGGAGGCCACCGTGAAATCGGCGACCGCGGCGCCGGACTGCGTCCAACGCAGTTCGGGGTCAGCGGTCAGGTTACCGATGACAGTGATGACGGTATCTCCGGCCATGTCGGCTCCTCGGGCTTAGAGGGTGTGGTGTCGGCTCAGTGAGCGTCGGGGCGCAGGAGCTTCGTACGGAGAATGGTCTCGTCGATGCCCATGCGGCGGTTGATCTCGAGAGCGACCTCGGGGGTCGTGGTCATGTCGATGACGACGTAGATGCCCTCAGAACGCTTGAGGATGTCGTAAGCAAGGCGGCGCTTGCCCCAGACGTCAACGTTCTCGACGGATCCGCCGTTGGCAGCCACGGGTGCCAGGTACTTCTCCATCATGGGGGCGACGGTGCGCTCGTCGATCGAAGGATCGAGGATCACCATCAGTTCGTAGTTACGCACGTTGGTTCCCACCTCCTATGGTCTTTACGGTCACGGACGGTCCGTGACAGGAGGGCGTTGCGTATGGCCCGTGAGGGCCTGCTGGACCGGCCGCGGGTGCGGACAGTCCAGCTACCCACTTTACACGGGTGGCAGCTTCTTCGCTAGGGCGTTTCCGGTCACGATTGGGCTCCTCGGGACGAGGCCTGGGCCCACCCCGCCCGGACACCGAACCCCGCGCGGAACCGGGGGTGCGCACGAGGCCGGCCCCGGCCTCGTCGAAAGGCTAGAGCGAGCGGGCGCCGAGCCCGTTGGTGAGGGCCCGCATGCCCGTGTAGACCGCCGAGTAGGCGAGCCACACCATCGCGAGGGCCAGCGAGGGGCGCGCGGTGAGCGTGGCGGAGTGGGCGATGACCCACAGGAGTGGCGCGTAGACGACCAGGTTGACGATGCCGGCGACCGCCAGGTAGCGGCCTCGGCCCGCGCCGATGAGCACGCCGTCGAGGAGGAAGACGTAGCCGGCGACCGGCTGGAAGAGGGCGCCGACGATGATGGCGACGGTCGCGTAGTCGATGACGGTCTGGTCGGTCGTGAAGATGCGCGTGATCCAGGGCGCGGTGATCGCCAGAGCGACGCCGACTGCGACGCCGAAGCCGATGCCCCAGCGCGACAGGGTGCGCAGAAGGGGGCGCATGGCGCCGCGCTCGCCCGTGCCGGTCGTGAACCCGGCGAGCGCCTGGGCGGCGATCGCAAGCGCGTCGAGCACGTAGGCGGCGAAGCTCCACAGCGTCCACACGATCTGGTGGGCGGCCAGGGCCTGGGTGGAGATCGCGGTGACCGCACTCAGGGTCGCCAGGAGCGCGACGCGCAGCGCGAGGGTGCGCACGAGCAGGGGCGCTCCCTCGAGTGCCGCGCCGAACAGGCCGTCCGTGGAGGGACGCAGGCTCACGCCCTCGCGCCGGGCCGCGCGCACGATCATCCACCCGAGGAACGCCGCCATCAGCGTCTGGGTGATCGCAGTGCCCAGGCCTGAACCCGCCACCCCCAGGTTGAGGGGATACATGAGCACCCAGTTCGCGCCCGCGTTGAATGCCGCGCCCACCGAGGCCGCAACCAGGGGGGTACGCGTGTCCTGCAACCCGCGCAGGGTTCCGGTTGCCGCGAGGACCACGAACATGCCGACGAGGCCGGGCGCAGAGGCGCGCAGGTAGGCCAGGGCGTGCGGCATCGTCGCCGCGTCAGCACCCAGCCAGGCGAGCAGGGGAGAGGCGAAGACAGCCAGGAGGATCGCGGCGAGGGCGCCGAGGCCTCCCGCCAGCCACATGGCCTCGACCCCCGAGCGGATCGCAAGGTCACGCCGCCCGGCCCCCAGGTGCCGGCCCGCCAGGGAGGTCGTCGAGTAGGCAAGGAAGATGAAGAGCCCAACCGCCGTGTTTAGGACAGTCGACGCGATACCCAGGCCCGCCAGCTGCGGGGTGCCCAGGTGGCCGACCATCGTGGAGTCGATGACGGTGAACAGAGGCTCCGCGATGAGCGCGCCCAGGGAGGGCAGCGCGAGCGCCAGGATCATCCGCGTGGTGATCGTCGGGGTCGATGAGGCCGAGGCCTCCTCACGCTTGGTGGGCGAGGTTGGATCGCCGGGTCCCTGTGTGCTCGTCATGACACTCCGATTCTTTTCCACAATGTGTGCACAGGCTTGTGGAAAGCCCTGCACTGGGAAATTCTAGACGGCCCAATGAATGACAATGATGTGACTGTGATGAGCATATCTGCCCTGACAGATCGGTCATTTCGCGTTGTGCACAGGTGCTGTCGGCGTTGTGCACAGGTTATACACAATATGTGCACATGCCCGTGCACAGCGCCGGTCGCGCAATCGCCTATAACGCGTTAGTCTTCGCCTGAAGGCTCTCTATCCACAGGGCCCCGGGCCGCGCTCGCGGCACTCAGCCCAGCCCCGGCCTCGTCCCAGAAAGCCCCGCACCCGAGAGGATCACGATGTCCGACGACCAGTTCGACCGCGTCCCGCCGCAGGACATCGACGCGGAGATGAGCGTCCTCGGATCGATGATGCTGACGACCGAGGCCGCTAACGTCGTCTCCGAGATGCTGCGCGGGCAGGACTTCTACCAGCCCAGCCACGAGACGATCTTCGACACCATCGTCGAACTCAACGGCCGCGCGGAACCCGCCGACGCGATCACCGTCGCCGGAGAACTCAAGCGCGCGGGCGTCCTATCGAAGGTGGGCGGCGCCGCCTACCTGCACACCCTCATCGCCTCCGT
>CAUTGT010000162.1:0-3991 GCA_963537735.1 uncultured Actinomycetaceae bacterium
CTGCCGGATCCTGGGAGGTCAGGCACTGGCCGAGGCCGTTGCGCAGCTGGCCGACGACCGTCGCGGGCACGAGGGCCGCGTCGGTTGTGGCGGCGTTGTTGGAGGTGTCCACTGCTTGGGGCGCGAGGGCCGCGCGATCCGCGTAGGTGGCGGGTGAGAAGATGACCATGTCCCACGAGGCCAGGCGGCCCACGTTGAAGGTGATTGTCGTGCGGCCCTGCTCATCAGAGCCCGTCGTGAAGTCGAGGGGTGTCGGGCGGCCACCGTCGTCGTCAGGGCTGACGGCGAAGATCGAACCGGGGATCGCCTCGCCGTCCTCCAGGTGGTAGGTGACGGACGTGTTGTCGAAGGGCAGAATCGGCTTGGCGGCATTGCGCCAGTACTCGTCGTTGCCTTCGTTCTCGTTGGTGCGCAGGTTGATCAGGTGCAGGGCCGTGCCCGCGTTGGACGTCATGGTGTTCGCCCAGATCGTGTTCGCGGCCCCGTCCGTCGAGGTCGGCAGGCCCACGCCGTTCGTTGAAACCTCGACCTGGCGTTCCTTGCGCGTCAGGTTGTCGCCGAAGAGCAGGTTCTCGTAGGCGGTGGAGATGTTGTAATAGTTCTTCATCCACGTCTGGAGCTCCGTAGACATGGAGCGAGAGGAACTGGCGAAGAACTCGTGGTCGAGCATGCGGCCGTAGTCGCCGAGCTCCAGGTGGTGCGCGCCGTTCGCAGCGAACGCCGCGTCAGCAAGCTTGACGGAGTCTGTGTTGAACTCGCGGAAGGTGATGCAGTCGATGTTGACGGGCGTGTAATTCTGGTCGTTTGGGACCCAGAAGGAGATGGTGTGGGTGCCGGGCGTGAGCTCGATGGTCTCCGTCATGTCCTTCCACGTGTAGTAGCTGCCAGTGGCGTCGAAGTGGGCGTACTTGATGAGCTTCTGCTGTCCTGTCTTACCCATGTCGAGGATCATCTGGTGGAAGCCGGGGTCCGCATCCTGCCTCGCGTATCGCGTCGCAAGTGTGAAGGTGCCGCCCTGACCGGCGTCGACGGTGAAGGTGACGGTGGATCCACCCCCGGAGAAGTTGCCCGCGTAGGCACCGCCCGACGCGGATTCGTCGCCGGAGAGGATCTGGGCGCCGCCGCTGACGCTTGCCTGGCCAGACTCGGCCTCGATACGCGTCCCCTCGTCCGGAGTCACGCCCGGATGGATCTTCTTCTTGGAGTCCTTCGGGTCGGGCACCCAGGCCGTCGGGTCGTAGTTGTTTGCGTAGGCGGCCACGATCTGCGGCTTGTTGCCCGCCTTGTTGCGAGCGCTCTGCAGGTAGGAAGCGACCTGCGCGTTCGTCTCGTTGTGGTCCCACAGTTCGGTGTACATGTAGGCAGCGGACGCCTTGTTGATCTTCTCGCTTCCTGCACCGTCGGGCAGGTTAATGCCAACCTCGCCACCGACGTTCTTGTACGTGTCGTCAACGAGGGCCGCCAGACCGTCGGTCAGATCAACAGGGTTGCCGGCGGCATCCTTCTTGGAGGTTTGCCCGAGCGTGTCGATGTGCGTACCGTCGAATTTGAATGTGGTCTTCTGCGTCGCGTATTGCCCGGTGATGTACTTACGCCAGTCCTCGTTGTTCACGTTCATCATGAACTGGTGACTCTTGGGCTTGTCCACGCCCTCGGGGGTCGGTACCCACCACTGCTCGCCGAGGTCGCGAACCCAATAGGAGCCGTTGTCCTCACGCAGGCGCCACTCTTCTTTGATGGCGCTCGTGTCGTAGTTGTCGTTGGCTGCGTACGCCATCGAGTAGGCGAGTGAGCCCATGTTGGCGTGCTTCGCGTCGGTGATGTAGTCGGTGATCGTCTTCTTCGACGCGTAGTTGTTGCGGTACCACAGCGGCCACTCGTTTTCGAGGTCGCCGGTGGCGACGGGCTGCTCGTGGCGGTACTGCCAGTCGTAGTACTGCAGCGCGTTGATGTGGTAGTCCCGGCTGAGCTTGTCGATGTAGTCCTGCGGCTTTTGGAAGAGGAACGCCTCGTAGGTGGTGTGTCCGTCTGTGCCCTCTGGGGCGGTGGGCTTGAAGTGGGAGAGGAAACCCATGCGCGGGAAGCGCGTCCAGCTGGTGGAGGCGTCGATGGCTGTTTCCGCGTGCGTGCCGTCCCCGCCGGTCGCGGTGACGAGGTACCCCTGGTTGTTCTCGCTCGGCGTCGTGTAGGCCCAGGTGGCCTTGCCGTTCGTCACGGTGGCGTCGCCCGAGGCTACCTCGACACCGAGGTGGCTGACGGAGAAGTGGACGGTTCCCCCGGTCGAGGCCTCGGCCGTGATCGTCGCCTGTGTGCCCGGTTCGTGCGTGGACTTGTCCGTGTAGGCGCGGGTGACGTGCGCCGTGCCCGTGGCGGTGGCCGGTGTGCTGCCCGGCAGGGGTAGGGCGGTGGCGACGACCGCGGTGCCCAGCACGATGGCGGCGGGGATGGTCAGGGGATGTCGTGTCTCCATGACGTGTGTGTCCTCGAAATCGTTGACGTGACTACCCGGTGGGGGAGTCATGCGCGTGAAAATGCGCCCATTCAACGGTAAAGCGATTTTTCAGTAAATTAACCGACAATATGGTCATGCTGAGTAAAAATGTCCCGCACTGCGGACAAGAAAAATCGTGGGAAGGTTGAGTTTCTAAGCATTTGCCAGGTGTTGTGCGCTCGTGAGCTGCTGCTTTGGTCGCTGTGTGGGGATGGGGTCTGTCGTTACTTTTCTGAAAGTGTCTAACAGAGTCGCGGTAGGGGAGTATCCTGAAAAGTTGGGTTTTCTGAGTCCGTTTTGCGCGCTAGTCGTCATTGACGAGGCCGGGGCCGGGGTGGGTGGAAATCGGGGTGTTATCGCCCCCTAGCTGGTCGCTTATGCAGTAAGCTAGGCCACATGCGTCGTCCGAATCGATCGGCGAGCGAACGTGAGTAATGAGTCAGAGAGATCAGCGAGGAGTGTCGTAGCTCCTCGCCACAGGAAAGAGGGCACAGTGGCGGCAGTGATCGAGCGAGCCGAGCTGCATAAAACAATCTGGCGCATCGCCAACGACCTGCGCGGCAGCGTGGACGGGTGGGACTTCAAGAGCTACGTCCTGGGCTTCCTGTTCTACCGCTTCATCTCGGAGAATCTGACGGACTACGTGAACGCCTCTGAGCGCGCGGCGATCCTCGCTGAAGGTGGAACCCCTGAAGAGGCCGCGGCCTTCGATTACGCGACCCTCAGCAACGAGGATGCGGAGGCGGCGCGCGAAGGCATCGTCAAGGAAAAGGGCTTCTTTATCCGCCCCTCTGACCTGTTTGGAAACGTGCGCGCTCAGGCTTCCGGTGACGAGAACCTGAATGAGACCCTCTCCTACGCCTTCCGCTTCATTGAGAACTCGGCGCGGGGCAGCGGCTCCGAGTCTGACCTGCGTGGCCTCTTCGACGACGTGGACGTAAACTCCACGAAGCTCGGGAACACGGTCGCCCAGCGTAACGCGAAGCTCGTCAAGATCATGGACGCCGTCGGCGATCTGCCTCTGGAGCACGGTGCTGCGCAGATCGATGCTTTCGGTGATGCCTACGAGTACCTGATGACCATGTATGCCTCGAGCGCGGGCAAGTCGGGCGGCGAGTTCTACACGCCCCAGGAGGTCGCAGAGGTCCTCGCGACCCTCGCTCTGGATGGGCGCTCCGATGTTACGCGCGTGTACGACCCTTGCGCGGGTTCGGGGTCCCTGCTCCTGAAGTTCGCGAAGCTTCTCGGGCCGTCGAGTAGCCGTCAGTATTTCGGCCAGGAGATCAACCTGACGACGTACAACCTGTGTCGTATCAACATGTTCCTGCACGACGTCAACTTCTCGAACTTCGACATCGCACTGGGGGACACCCTGACGGAACCCGCCCACTGGGACGATCAGCCTTTCGACGCGATCGTCTCTAATCCTCCGTATTCGACGAAGTGGGTGGGCAAGGACGACATCGCTCTCATTAATGATCCGCGCTTCGCGCCGGCGGG
>CAUTGT010000163.1:0-3962 GCA_963537735.1 uncultured Actinomycetaceae bacterium
GGGCCGTCCACTGGATGGATTTAACCCCCCAGCCGTGTCGAACGGTGTCGGGCTTGATCGTCGTGAGGCGCCCACCGGCGTCTGTGTTGAGGCGACCGTCGAACCAGTTGTCGACCCGGATCACCACCATCTGTCCCTGATGGAACAGCGCCAGTTTGATCAGTCGCTTGGCCGGATCGTCGACGCGCCGCGAGGCCTCGATCGCGTTATCGAGGGCGTTGCCGAAGAGGGTGGCGATGTCCATCGACGACATGGACCCCAGCAGGGCGCCGTCGGCGACCACCGTGAAGTTGATGCCGGCTGCCGCACACGCGCGGCCCTTCGTCGTCAGAATGACGTCGAGGACCGCATTGCCGCTGTGGTACTGCTGTCCGATCTGCTCGATCGAGGACTCGAGCTCGGCAAAGGATGCTGCGGCGCGTCCCGGGTCCAGCTCCGCGCGAATCGCCTCCACCTGGTGCTTGAGGTCGTGATGGGCGTGTGCCACCTGCTCCATGTCCTCTTTTGTGGCCAGGTACTGGTGGTGCTGGGCATCCAGAGAAGCCTGGATGGACGCCAGTTCACGCTCGGTGGCACTTTGCTGGATGCGCTCGAACTGCGCGAACAGGATCGCGTAGCCCGCCAGATCCACGAGCGTGCGAATGTAGAAGACCTCGAGTCCAGAACGACCGGAGAAGGGTGTGGCCGTAGAGATGAAACTGAGGTTGGACAGAGCAAAGATTGCGATGCCAATGAACACCCCGGAAGCGAGATCCGCGAAACGGAGAACGGGCAGCGCCCCCTGGCGGCAGACGCGTCGTTCGAAGAAGTAGACGACGGCCAGGCACGCCGAAGCGATCACGGCAAAACCGCCGAACGACAACGGGTGCCAGTAGGGCTTGTCAGCGTGGGAGTAGACGACGACCTGCCAGGCGAGGGAAGCTGCGAGCTCGGCCACGATGAAGGCACGCGCGCTCATATGCGTCACCCAACGCCAGTCCAGCGCGGTTCCCACACGGATGATGCACCACATGAGGGCGTACGCGCTCATCATGCCCGGCACCCACAGGGACAGGGGAGCGCGGCCGAGCAGTTCCTGGGCGCCGACGAGCACCACGAGGCCGCCGACGGCCGCAGCGGTGAGTCGCCAGCGGGGGATAGCGGCGTTCGGGTTGAGGGCATTGGACGACGCCGAGCGCGCGACGACGAACACGTACACGAGGGCGGCGCCCCATTCCGCGAGGGCGGTGAACAGGCGCGGGATGTCTGGCAGGGACTCGAACATGTCAGTGGATCCCGCCCGCGAAGCTCGCCAGAGCGGTCATGAACGCCTTCTTACGAGGCCGGGAGATGCGCAAGCTGTCCCCGCCCCTCATGAGGCACTCCTGGTCGGCGACGCCGCGCACGTGGGCGAGATTGACGAGGTAGCAGGAGTTCGACCGGAAGAAGTCGTGCCCGTTGAGCTGTTCCTCCATGGCTTTGAGCGACGAGGTGATGGAGTAGGTGCCGGCGACTGTGTGCACGTCCAGGTGGTGCTTGATCGACTCGATGTAGACGATGTCGGCGACGTCGATACGGTGCGTCGACGTGCCCGACTGCAGGAGGACCGAGGCGCCGCGCCGCTTGGCCACGGCCTCGAGGCACCTGGATAGTTCCTGCGAGAACGCGAACCAGGGCAGCGGCTTCATGAGGTAGGAGAGGGCCCCCACCTGGTAGCCGTGGATCGCGAACTGCGCGGCGGATGTGATGAATACGAGGACGACCTCCTGATCGACCTCGCGGATCGCGCGCGCCGCGGTCATGCCATCCACGTGAGTCATCTGGATGTCCATGAGGATGATGTCGTACACCGGCTTGTAGTCACCGATGATGGCTCCGCCGTCCTCGAAGTAGGTGACCTCGAAAGAGACGTTGTTTTCTTCGCTGTAGCGCCCGAGATAGTCGGCGAGGAGCTGGCGCGAGACTGCTTCGTCCTCGACGACGGCGATGCGCACCATAATCCGGTCCTCCCTGACGAAATTGCAGATGAGAACAAGGATAAGCGAGCGCAGACGCGATGCTCGTGGGAGTCCACACCCCGGCCTCGTCGATCACACGGGGGCGCACCCGCAGGTGGGGGCCGCTACCATTGTCCTGACTACCGTGAAAGGGGAGCGGCGTGGATCTGCTTGTTGTTGGATCGGGCTTCTTTGGCCTGACGTTTGCCCGCGAGGCCGCGGAACGATTCGGCATGAACGTGACGGTCATCGAGCGTCGTGACCACATCGGAGGCAACGCCTACTCGTCGATCGACGAGGCCACGGGCGTCGAGGTGCACCGCTACGGCACTCACCTTTTCCACACGTCGAACGAGCGCGTGTGGTCCTACGTTAACCGATTCACGGCCTTCAACGATTACCGCCACCGCGTCTACGCGAACTACCGGGGCGTCGTCTACCCGCTGCCCATCAACCTGGGCACCATCAACCAGTTCTTCGGAGCCGCTTATTCGCCGGCCGAGGCCCGTGCGCTCATCGAGCGCCAGGCCGCCGAGATTACGGAAGAGCCCGGCAACCTCGAGGAGAAGGCGATCAGCCTGATCGGCCGCCCCCTCTACGATGCGTTCATCGCGGGGTACACGGCCAAGCAGTGGCAGACGGATCCGCGCGAGCTCGCCGCCTCCATCATCACGCGACTGCCCGTCCGCTTCACCTACGAGAACCGCTACTTCCAGGACCGCTACGAGGGCCTGCCCCTGAACGGCTACGGCGCGTGGATCGCGAACATGGTCGATCACCCGCGCATCACCGTGCACACGGGCGTGGACTTCTTCGATGCATCCTCGCCGTTATCGAAGGCCGCGACCGTTGGCCAGGTCCCGGTCGTCTACACGGGCGCGATCGACCGCTACTTCGACTACGAGGCCGGTGAGCTCGGCTGGCGCACCCTCGACTTCGAGACCGAGGTCGTGGACGTGCCCGACTACCAGGGCTGCTCGGTCATGAACTACTCGGATCGCGACGTGCCCTTCACGCGCATCCACGAGTTCTCGCACCTGCATCCCGAGCGGGATCGAAGCGGCGCGACCAACACGATCATCCAGCGCGAATACTCGCGTTTCGCCCGCCCCGGTGACGAGCCCTACTATCCGATCGCCTCGCCGTCCGACCGCTCGACGCTTGCGGCCTACCGCGACATGGCGGCGGGGGAGAAGGACGTGCTCTTCGGCGGTCGTCTGGGCTCCTACCAGTACCTGGACATGCACATGGCGATCGCTTCGGCCCTCACCAAGGTCGACGAGGCCGTGGCCTCCTGGCGCTGACGGCTTCCCTGTTCGCATGGCGTCGATTCTTTGGTCGGTCCTCTCGATCGCCCTCATCATCGGTGTCGGCTGGGTTGCTCGCCGCGCGGGAGCGCTCGGGCCGGAGGCAGCGGGTTCTCTCGCTTCTGTGACCTACTGGGTGGCGTCCCCTGCCATGCTTTTCCACGCGATTGTTTCGACGGGAACATCTGGCGTTTTCGGTGCCCCGCTCGCCGTGGCCGCCGCGTCGGGTGTGGGCACAGCGCTCCTCTTCGTGGCCATCGCCCGCCTGTTCCTGCGCCTAACGCGGGGCGAGACCACCTTGGGAGCCATGGCCTCGTCCCTGAATAACGGCGCGTATATCGGCATCCCGATCGCCGTCTACGTGCTGAGGGACGCTTCTGCGGTCGTGCCCATCCTGGTGTTTCAGCTCGGGTTTTTCACACCTATGTTCTTTGTGTTGGCGGATCTGGCGGGGTCGGGGCAGCGCCCGTCTGTAACCGGCATCGCGAAGGTCATCGCGCGCAACCCCATGGTCATTGCGGCGGCGTGCGGTTTCCTGTTTTCCGCGGCCGGGTGGTCGATGCCGACGCTCCTCGACGTGTCCACGTCCATGCTGGGTGCGGCCGCGCCCCCGATGATTCTGCTGTCTTTCGGCGCTGCCCTTGTGGACCGGCGCACGGCTTCCGGCGACGCGGGAGTT
>CAUTGT010000164.1:0-3948 GCA_963537735.1 uncultured Actinomycetaceae bacterium
ACCTCGGGACGAGCGTAGAGGCGGCGCAGCAGCGTCTGAGCGCTCGTCGGCATCCACGCCGTGTTGATCGCACGCCTGCAATCCACCGAATCGCGGATCTCGATCAGCCACGAGCGCTTGACCTCCGGATCGACACCGCCCTCGGAGTCCGCGTCCCCGGCCTCGCGCGCCAGGCGCAGGGCCAAAACGTCCATGAGTTCGCGCGCGAAGGACTCTCGCGCCACGTTATGCGCGCGGCCCGAGCGCTTGGCCCGGCGCCTCGCGCTCTCCACGTCGGCGCGCGTGAGCGTCACCTCGCGGTTCCACACGCGCAGCACCTGGTCGCCGTCGGGGAGCTTGGCCAACGCCCGCACTGCCTCCTTGACGATCTTCGCCCACGCGGGCAGGCCCTTGATGCGGGCCACGGCCTCGTCCTCGCTGCCGCGCGCGTTTACGCCGGGCACCAGGTCGCCCAGCGTCACCGAGACGACGCCGGTCTCGCCGAGCGACGGCAGGACCTGCTCGATGTAGCGCAGGAACAGACGCGAGGGGCCGACGAGGAGGACGCCCGAGCGTTCGAGGCGCTCGCGGTGAGCGTAGAGCAGGTAGGCGATGCGGTGGAGGGCGACGGCTGTCTTTCCGGTGCCGGGGCCGCCCTGGACGACCAGGAGGCCCTTGTCGGAGGCGCGGATGATGCGGTCCTGCTCGGACTGGATGGTGGCGACGATGTCGCCCATGCGGCCATCGCGGGCCTCGCTGAGGGCGTGCATGAGGGCGCCCTCGCCCTGGAGTTCGAGCCCGGATGCGCGAGAGGCGTCCAGCAGCTCGTCTTCGAGGCCGGTGACACGTCGGTCGCGGGTGGAAATGTGGCGGCGGCGTACGACGCCGTCCGGCTCGGCTGACGTGGCCTGGTAGAAGGGGCGCGCGGCGGGTGCGCGCCAGTCAACGAGCAGGGGAGTGCCGTCCTCGTGGGACAGGGAGAGACGACCCACGTGGCGGGTCGAACGGTCGGCCATGTCGAGGCGGCCAAACACCAGGCGCTCTTCGACGCCTTCGAGGCGGGCGGCCATTTCACCCAGGTGAGCGGACAAGGCTTCGCGCTCGGTCCATCCCTGAGCGTTGCCGACGCCGTGGGTGGAGTGAACGCGACCCTGGCGCTCCCGATAGGAGGCGCGCAGCGCGTCCAGGCGCTCGTAGGCGCTGTCCACAAATTCCTGTTCCGGCAACGGAAGGTCGGTCGACGACTCGCGATGAGTGCTCGTGGCCATGGGTCCTCCTCGTTTATGGGCCTTCTATTGTTCCCTACTTTTGCCCCGCGTGCTGTCTCATCTGCGGAGTGGGCGAACTTCGCCGCAAGCTCAAAACCCCGTCCCGCGTGACGAGGTGGGTGCCGCCCGGGTACGTTAGACAC
This sequence comes from uncultured Actinomycetaceae bacterium, assembly GCA_963537735.1. Classification (GTDB taxonomy): domain Bacteria; phylum Actinomycetota; class Actinomycetes; order Actinomycetales; family Actinomycetaceae; genus Pauljensenia. Next base: position 1,391 of record CAUTGT010000164.1, read on the forward strand.
GAGGCAGAAGAATCAGCATGAGGAGGAGACGTGAGTATCAACGCCACTGACCTGTATGCCGACGGTCCCGCCGCCGGTGCGAAGGCGAGGATTCTCCTCATCCACTTTGATGGGGCGATTGATGCCGGCGCGGCAGGGCGCATGGCGATCGGCCAGCTCCTGCGTTCCCTGCACAATGAGCGAGTCGCCACCTTCGATGCGGACACGCTGATGGACTACCGGTCGCACCGCCCGATCGTGACCGTGGACAACTGGGTGTCCTCCCCGGACATGGTGATGCCCGAAACCGTCCTTGACCTCGTCGAAGACGACATGGGTAACCCGATCCTGGTCCTGCACGGCGCGGAGCCCGACGCTCACTGGGAGTCGTTCACGAACGCGATCAACGAGCTGTGCGAGCGTGCCGGCGTCGAGATCACCTTCTCGCTGCACGGGGTGCCCTCGGGCGTGCCGCACACACGACCGACGCCAGTGCACGTGCAGGCCACCGACGCGTCGCTGCTTCCCCCGGGGTCTGGCGCGATCTCGAATCACATGCAGTTCCCCTCGCCGCTGTCCACCTTCATGCAGATCCGCATGGGACAACGAGGCATTGGCGGGCTGGCGCTGCTCGGCGCGGTCCCGTACTACATGGCGGACACCGGCTACCCGGCGGCCTCCTCGGCCCTGCTCACCTCCTTCGCGAAGTTTGCTGATCTGTCCCTGCCCGTCGGCGACCTCGAACAGGGGGCCGCGCAGGACCAGGAGAACATCGCCAAGCTCGTGGAGGGAAACCCCGACATCTCGCACACCGTCTCCAACCTCGAGGAGCACTTCGACGCGTGGACCGGTGGGGAGGGGGCGATCCCGTTGCCCGGACTCGGCAAGCGTGCCGCGTCCGGTAGCGAGGAGAAGACCCCGAAGGATATTGGCGATGTGATCGAGGCGTACTTGGCTCAGGTCTCGCGCGCCCAGGACGAGGAGATCGAGTCCGTCCAGCGCGCCCCGCGCACCGAAGAATCCGTGGAACCCTCCAAGCCCGACACGATCGAGGACGTGCTCGCACGCATCGAGGCTCGTCGCAACGGGCAGGGCCCCGGGCCCTCGGCTCCGCGTCACCGCGCCTGAGGCCGCGCCTCACCCGCACGCCGGGGGAATCAGTCGGCCTGCGGGTATCCCACCTGCGCATCGGTCAGTGCCGGCGTTCCTGCGACCCAGCGCGCCAGATCGGCCGGCCTCGTAATGCGGGCCGGGAGAGCGAGCGTGCGCAGCGCCCGATCGATCTGATCGACGTCTACGATGTCGGCGGCGCTCGCCAGGGCGACGACGTTGCCGCGCCGTCCCCCTCGCCCCACCTTTGGGTCCTGGATGGATGCCACGAAGGGAAACACTTCCTGCAGGGCAGCCACGTCCTGGCGTGCGTTGGCGGGGCCTCCGTGCGCGCAGTTCACCAGGTACACCCCGGAGGCCGTGAGGGCGCGCCGTGCCCGGTCGGCGCACTCCACCGTGCGCAGGTGATCGGGAGTCACGCCCGACGCGAAGGCGTCGCGCACGATGACGTCGAAAGATCCCTCGCGAGTCCCGTCGAGGACCGCGCGCCCATCGCCCACGCGGATCTTGACCTGCGGGGCCTTGGGGATGGGGAAGTGCTCTCGCACCTGCTCGGCGAGAAGTCGGTCGACCTCGACGGCGACGTGCCGCGACTGAGGGTGAGACGAGGACCAGGCGCACGCGAGCGCACAGGCTGCGCCGCCCACGTGGAGCGCGCGGAAACGATCCTGGGGGCCCCACAGCGAAGACGCGACGGCGTCCATGTGCTGCATGTACTCGAACTCCAGATACATGGGGTCCGACGTGTCGACTGCGGACGATTCGACATCACCCAGGAACAGCGTCGCGCGCGGACCGTCCCAGCGGATGTGGGCCGGACCGAAATCCGTGTCGAAGGAGATGTCGCGTGACGAAGATGAGCGTGCCATGGTGGACACTGTAACCATGGACGACGCCCACGGGCACAGGAGGTGACATGTCAAACGCTCCCAGGGACGCGCGCGCCAAGCGCGACTGGGGATCGGACGATAGCGCCACGCCGATCCTGCACGTCGACATGGACTCCTTCTTCGCGCAGGTCGAAATGCGCGAGGACCCAAGCCTTATCGGCCGCCCCATCATCGTGGGTGGCACGTCCGGGCGCGGAGTCGTCACATCCGCCACCTACGAGGCCCGCGCCCTGGGCGTGCGCGCAGGTATGCCCACCTCGCGCGCCCGTGCCCTGTGCCCGAACGCCGCATTCATCCCCGGCAACCACGGCCTCTATCAGCGCTACTCCCACCGGGTCATGGAGATCCTGGCAAGCATCACCCCCGACCTCGAACAGGTTTCCATCGACGAGGCCTTCCTCGACGTCTCTGGGGCGCGCCGCAGGCTCGGGTCGCCCACGCAGATCGCTCGCCTCATCCGCTCCCGCATCCGTGAGGCCGTGGGACTGCCCGCATCCGTCGGAATCGCCGCCACCAAATCGGTCGCCAAAATCGCCTCCTCGCACGCCAAGCCCGACGGCCTGCTCCTCATTCCGCAGG
>CAUTGT010000165.1:0-3935 GCA_963537735.1 uncultured Actinomycetaceae bacterium
ACCTCCGAGCTGGTGTAATACCCCGCTAAGTGGTGTAACACCACTTAGCAACAAGTATCAGTGTGGAGATATGCCTCGCCGCTCCAGTCGAAATGCAAGGCAACGCAGCTCAGCGGCGACTAAAGAGACGACTCACGACCGAGAAGCACACGCCCGCCACAACGCCACTCACAGCAGCGGATGCAAGCTGGCGAGACGCACTGCTGCGAGGCTCAGCAACTCCCACCGCCGAAGACACCGAGCGCACTTTGCTTTCATCGAGCACCACGGGACTTCCATGGCCTTCGGCTTCGCCACGTGCATCACCCTGATCCGAGGACGGCACATCGATGAGGTCATGCGCGGGAAACGGCGAACAAATCTCACAGTGGGTATCAGGATCAAACAACTGATAGAGCCGAGGCCTCCACACTGGCGTCAACACGCCAGCAACGAACAAGGCCGCGAGAGAAGCAGAAAAAGCAAGCGATACCTCATACCAGGCGAGACCCAGACGATATTGGGCATCACACTCATCGGCAGCACAGTAGGCCTGCAAAATCTCGTACGACTCAAGCATTTTCGGCAACAGGATACCCACGACAGCCAGGCTTCCACCAGCGATGAGAGTGGCCTCTCGATGCAAGGAATCGTAGTGAACGAGCGTCATCTGGATAATCGAAGCGATCAAACAGAGCGCCCAGACGAGGAAGATTTCATATGCCGACACGACCCCCGATCCACCCCCACCATAGAAGGTCGCGAGGGGCTTTCCAAGCCCAATACAGTCATACACGAAAGCCAGCGAGCAGGAAACAATCGCCAGTAGCACAGCCAGAACAGCACATTGCTCCCATAACGACCGCTTCGAGCTGATCATCCCCATAGACGACATAATCAGTGATAGGAACAGCGACCCGAAAACTAGAGCGATGATCTGCAACGCCCCTTGCCCGGACAGCTGCGCGTTCAAAGAAAAGCAGAAGCGAGCAAGAGAACCAGCAATTGTAACGATCGCAACCACGAACACAAACCATCGCAAAAACGTGCGATCCCAACAACGACACTTGGACTGCGCGACTTTCCTCATTCGCTCAGTCTACCGCCGCAAGCTTTACACCTAGCCCCGCTCACCGCCCCACGTCGGGCAGATCCGACTCAACTAAGACCGGGTTCAAGCGCACCCAGGCCACCGCCAGCTCCGTGATATCGTCGACTGCCTGGTGCGACATGGAGCGACCCTTCAGGGAGGCGACGGCGGCCTCGGCGCGAGCCACGGAGGAAGGCGGCATCGGCAGGCCCGAACGCACGACACCGAGATACTGGTCCAGCAACGCCCCAAAAGAACGATCCCAATTGATGCCGCCGTTGTCGTACACCTCGTGGCCGACGCGCCCCGCGATGCGAATGACCTCACCCTGCAGCGTCTGACACTGGCCACTGTCGGGTACGAGAAGATCCCATAATTCCCCGTGCTGGCGCAGAGCAGGCACGGACGGATCCAGCTCCAGCCGCTCCCCCACGGCAGGCGCGCGCTGGGCCTCACGCTGCTCCACCCCGAACAGGGCGCACAGCTCCGACAACGCAGCCGAGGCCTCGTCGAACTCCTCCTGAGAGAGCCGCTCCGGCAGCCCGTGCGTGATGAACGTGCAGCGCATCCGGTCCATGGCCCGCAGCGCGGTCGGCACACGCTCGCCGACAGGTGCCCCAACGGACAGAAGCAACCGAATGACCGCGAGCGCGCGCGGTGCGTCCAGGAAGTTGTGCCAGGACACCACGTTCTCGACAAGCGTCGCCTTCCCGTACACCCTCGAATCAGCAACAACCAGCGGATCCGCGCCCCACGAGATCATCCGCGACACGTCAGCAACAGGGAAACGCTCGACGACGCCAAACAACGCCGTCTGGTCTGAGGTATCCCGCGCGTTGATGTCGCCTCCGCAAGCAATCAACAGCGGGATCTGATCGAGGCATCGCGAGCTCACGCGCGCGTGGATCGGGGTACGTTCATACCGATCGCGCGAGTTGATGTCCTCGCCCCGCGCGAGCAGGAAGTCAGTGATCTCCTCCGAGGCCGGGAAGTGCATGAGCCGCGACTCATAGGCGGAGCCCCGCAGGTACGCGCCGACCTCGCAGCGCTCGACCGCGCGCGCCACGGCCTCGACGTCCCCGGATGCGATGATCTGCTTGATGTCCGCGGGCAGGGTCTTGCGCAGGCGCATGCCTACTCTCCTCTCTGAGTTCCTGGGGCCAGTCTAACCGTGCCCCTACTCCCCCTCAGACGATCCGACACCATGCTTCGCACGCTCCGTGAGGACGCGCTCGACGACGCGCGGTAGGCGGGTAGGAGTCTCGCGGTGGCGGCTCATGGTGAGGAACAGGCGGATGCGGGTCAGGGGCGAGACGCGCACGGTTTCGGGCCAGCGCGCGGCCACGTACTGCACGGCGTCGGCGACCTCAAGGCGCCGCGTCGAGTTGCCGACGCGCACCCACAGCTCGGCCTCCCCCTTGCCCTTGGGCCCCTTCAGGTAGACGGGGCGCGCGGACGGCGGAATGGTCACGCGGCACACTTCTTGGCGCTCGTAGCCCTCCTGGGGCTCCGTGGCCTCGGCGAAGTCGAGGAGGGGCAGCGCGGCCGCATTGGTCCCCAGGCGCTGGCCCCACAGGTCGCGGATCCACAGCTCGAAGCGGTCGGCGTCCGGGGTCTTGAGGGTCGCGTAGTCGGGGCCGAGGCCGATGAGGCGCCCGTCGTCGTCGACGCCGATGAGGAGGGTGCCGCCGCCGGAGTTCATGAACGCGGCGACGGTCTTCGCGATGACGGTTTCCATGGCGTCGTCGCGCTTGCCGGCGCGCATGTTCCAGCGGGCGCTCGACTTGAATTCGAGGGAGTCGGATTCGCCGCGCTTGGCGACCTCGGCGATGGGTTCGAGGCCGGGGCGCGGATGCAGGTACGCGACGACCAGGGAGACGATAACGACAACGACGAGGGCAACCAGGGCGGCAACCCCGATCATGTAGGGGCGCCACATGTCGGAGGAGGAGAAGATCCAGCCTGCGACCAGGAGGCCGCCCCACAGCCCACCCAGGCCGGTGAGGGTCGCCGAGGCCGTGGACATCGTCATACGCGAGGCCAGGAGGCGGCGCACGACCATGCCGATCACCCAGGCGATTGCGAGCAGCAGGACCTGAATGCCGATCCACCGCAGCAGGTCGGGGTTTTGCGGCGTGGTCCCAAAGTGGGGTCCCTCGGCGGTCATCTGCGCTCCTCATATAACAAGTCGGCGGTGGGTCGGATATCGAAATCCTATCCCACCGCCGACTGGCGCTCAGCGGGTCATGCTCTCAGCGCAGGGACGTGTGCTTCTCGATCGAGCGGGAGGCCCACAGGCCCATGGCCAGTGCGAACAGGGGCACGAGGACGTAGGAGCCGATGCCGATGACGTTCGGATGACCATCGGTTCCCAGCGTCGCCTGGTACGAGGTCCACATGATCTCGGTGCTGAAGTGGCCGTCGGTCGTGACGGACAGCGGGACGAAGAACGTGCCCACCGTGGAAAGCACCTGGTTCACGATGTACAGCAGGACGAACCCGATGACGGGCGCACCGAAACCCATGTGGTTGAAGCGCCCTTCCGCACCGATGGACATGACGGCACTGCCCTGCACGATCCACGACAGCGACACGATCACCTGCGCCACAATCATGATGACGACGGTGGAGGTCGGCAGTCCGGCCGCGAGGGAACGCGGTCCGGCCGTGTACTCCGCGAGGCTGATACCGTCGCTCCACGCGGCGGCTGAAGCGACGGCGAGGATTCCGCCGACGGCCAGGACGAGGGCCAGGAGGCACTCAATCATGATGCGGGTGTTCTTCGCCCAGAAGATGACCTTTCCGGAGATCGGCAGGCTCATCGTGAAGTAGCCGCGCTGCCCGTACAGGGTCTTCCAGTAGTCGG